>NZ_PCYU01000027.1:0-164884 GCF_002553775.1 Lactobacillus sp. UMNPBX16 | reverse complement strand
AAGAACTTAAATAACCGTCTCAGTATAACAGTAACTAGGACGGTTTTTAAGTACACTATTTTATTTGACGCTTACAGCGTAAAATAATCGAGTATCTAGATTAGTTTTAGATTTCAATTATGATTAATTTATCAATATTTTGGAGGTTATTCATATGTCAGAAAAAAAGCTAATCGTCCCTCTTGTTCGTGAGCCAAAAGCTAAAAAGTCTAAGCCAGCTCGTAATCATTTACTGCTTTCTTTAAAGAAAAATGACCTAGAATTAGACTTTCAATGTCATTAAGTTAAGCTATTGACATTGGAGAAAAAACAATTAAAGCATCATTTGGCTTTAGATAGCCAATTTGATGCTTTTTTGCGTAGGCAAATAACCAGTCTATGAGTTCTTGTTTATTCTGATCTGCTGTTGTCATGTCGTTTAATAAGTCCTTTTTTGATATCACGTTCCATAAGTTGACGAACTATGTTCAGGTAGTCTTCTGGAATAGTGTAGCCATGATAGAAATATGGTACTTCACCATCGATAGAAATACCACCAGTTTCATCACCTTTAGGCGATGGACTAGGATTATCTGTCTTGCCACTTAAATAATCGGCTGATGTGTGTAGTACATCTGCAACTGCATTAAGTGCATCAATTCCTGGTCTTTGATTCTTCCAATTGTAAATGGAGTTTCTACCTAAACCTGCCTTGTCATTTACTTCACGGAGATTCATTGCCACATATGCCAGAGATACTTACGCTAGTAAACTTTTATTATTCGAAACTGCATTTTTATCAAACTACAGCGGAAAAAGAAAAAGTTTATCATGTTAATCCTAAGAGAGCACAAAGATTGGCTCATAAGGCCACGCAAAAGAAAGCTATTGGTACCAAAGCACAACAAGCTTTGAAAAAACAATTTGAGCAGTCAAAGATAGCCAAGAAAAAGGTAAAGAAGGATAGGAAACGTGAAGAACAAGAAAGACGTTTCTTACAAAAACAAGTCAAACGTCGAGAAAAACACCGTGGTCATTGATGTCGAAAAAGCTCGCAATTAATTTTGCGGGTTTTCATTTTGGAAAATATGCTATAATTTAAGTAAAGAAAAAGGAGATCCAAAGACCTCCTTTGTAGTCCGCTTTAAGAGCGGCGGTTAAGATTATTTTTTGCGGTGAACGCTACTCAATAACTCTTCCAAAGTTATTACATTGAGCGGCGTTTTTATTTTTTGTCGTGATGATGGTCGATGTAAGTTAGCAGAGCTAACACAAACGTACCGAACAAAAGCATCAAAGAAATACTCTCGTAAACCGACATGGTTGAACCCTTTCTGCAGTATATTGACCATAGGCCTCACCTCCGGGAGGAAAAACAACCGCCGCTCATAAAACTTTCTGCGAAAATAATTGTACAGAAATCTTGTTTGCAAAAGAAGACGAACAAGTAAAAAAGCTTGCGATTTGCGGGCTTTTCTTGTATCTAAGGTTCTTTAAACTGATTAATATCAACGCCTTCAAGTTTAAGCAACTGAATTTTCTTATCAATTCCACCGCCATAACCAGTTAAATTGTGATTAGCACCAACAACGCGGTGGCAAGGGATGATGATACAAATATGATTTCTGCCAATAGCACCACCGGCTGCTCGAATAGGTAAGTGGTCCTTATCTTTTGCAGCCTGTACGGCAATGTCTTTATAAGTAGTTGTCATCCTGTAAGGAATTTTTAGTAATGCTTGCCAGACTCTTTTTTGAAAATCAGTACCGATCAAATGTAATTGAGGAGTAAAATCTGGTTCTTTGCCTTGAAAATAGATATCTAACCATTTTTTAGTAGAAGCTAAATATTTATTTCCTCCTTCTGAATATTCTTTATCAAGATTGTCACCGTAGTAGCGATCAGTATCTAGCCATAAACCAATAAGTCCTTGTTCATTACTAGCGAGCAATATTTTGCCAATAGGTGAATTATAGTAAGAAGCTGTTTGCATGTTTTTTCTCCTATGATAAAAATAAGATGCTACCATCCATTATGATTGGTAGCATCTTATTAATCTAATTTATTTTCTTAGCTTGTGCACCTTATGTGCTAGCACCATTTCTTTATTGCGATCTTCATAGATCATATCCTTGATGTAATTCCATGGGATTAACAAAGGCGTTTTGCTATTTTTACGGAAAATGAAGTCTGCGTGTCGTCTTTCCAAGTGACGCAAATATCTTTTAGCATTTTGAATCTTAGTATGGTGTTCCAAATGCAATCGTGGTTCGAAATCGACGATTTTGTGTTCAGCGTTGAAAATAGGTCTAACTTTATGGTGCCAGTTCTCAGCACTAGAGATATGATCGCTGACCTTTTTTCCGGCTTCTACGATATTCTCTTTGGTTGCTGGACTTTTCTGATCCTTAAACTCCGCATGTGGATCTAGATAGTAATTGCCCAAACCATCTTGACGATAAAGCCGTATTTTCTTGAATGTCTTATTTTTCTTGTCCATTCTTACTTCGATAACGTCACCATTTTTGTGATTCATTAAATACATGTGATGTTTTCTAGTGTAATTTGCACTTTTCATGATCAGAAATCTCACCTCTACATTAATTATTCTGAAACGATATTATACCAGTATTTTAACTATATTTTTGCTTTACGAGTATAAAAGTTTATAATTTTTAAAAAGAAATTTCAATTCTTGAGAATTAGAGAAGGAAAAAATCCTAATGAAGGAACTTAATATATTTTATTATGCTACCATTTGGAGTTTTATATATTGGAATATGCTGTGCTACATATTTAAACTTAATTAATTTTATTATTAATTTTGTCTGGCATGTTTTGTTTGATAAATTACCTGTTCCTAGTCAGGCTTTACCGTTTTTTATTTGTATTCCTTTTGGGTTCATTATTGGTATATTAATTAAGCGTTTAGGATCATATCCATTAACTATCGAAGAAGTTTTAATGAGTGTTAAGCAGCAGGGAAAGATCAATTATCACAATTGGTGGAAATCCTTAACCTTAGGTCTTATTTCTTTAGCCGCGGGTGGCAGTATTGGACCAGAGGCTTCAACTACTGTACTAGGAAGTGGCATGGTTAATTGGCTGGGAGATAGATTACGACTAATTGCTTATTCTTCTGATTGGAAATGGAATCATTTTTGGGATACTATCGTTTCGAAAAAACAACTAAAAAAACTGCCAAAATTTAGTAGCCTTTTTAAATCAAAATTGCATCAAAAAGTTTTTTGCTTAATTATGGTTATGATCGGCGTGGTTGGTGCAGCAATAGTCTTTAAATTATTCCCTGAAGAAGGATTATTTGGTATTCATCATCGCCATATTCTCTGGCAATGGCACTATAGTATGTATGTAATTATTCCATTAATTGTAGGTTGGAGCTTCGGTATGTTTTTCTTATGGAGCGAAAAATGGAGTGATTATTTTGCTGAAAAAATTACTATTTCACCGATTATTAAAGCAACTATATGGGGAATAGTTCTTGCATTACTTACCTTAATTACTAGTTATGCCCTGTATTCTGGTGAATTTCAAATTGTTCCATTTGTACACCAGGCGTTGCAAATATCACCATTTTTTTGCTAGTTATAGCAGTCATCAAAACCTTGTCTACTAATATAGGTTTTAGTTTAGGCTGGCGTGGTGGAAAAATTTTCCCTTCGATTTTTGCTAGTGTAGCAGTTGGCGCAGCGATTGCGCAATTTTTACCAATTATGCCAGTTATGTGTGTAGCCATTACAGTTAGTGCAAGTATTGCAGTTATCTTGGGTAAACCTTTATTAACAGCTATTTTATTGATTCTGTTATTACCAATAGAATTGGCTCCTGTCATTTTAGTAAGTGCGTATTTAGCTGCCTGTTTGACAAAAGTGAGCTATAGTTTTAGACAAAAGAATAATTAGGGAGGTATTTTTATGAACGAAAAAAACGATGCAGTAACTGGTGCTTCTTTGATAGAGAATCAAGAAGAAAAAGTAAAAAGCCCATGGCCGGGTCCTAAAGGCATGATTCCTGTAACAAGTGGGCGTGCTGACGATGCTAATGTACATAATCGTGCCTACTTAGACAATATCTTGGTGGAGATGCGTTTGCTTGATTCAGTTGAGCCAGACTTAACAACTGAGATTTTTGGTAAAAAATATGCCTCACCTTTAACTCTGGCTGCAGTCTCTCATTTGAACAAGGTTTTACCAGATAAGACACGTAAGCCAATGCAAGAAAAGGCACGTGCGGCTAAGAATACCAATACTTTAAATTGGATTGGTATGGAGTCAAACGAAGAATATGCCGAAATTGTCAAAGAGAGCGGCGATACAGTTAGAATTGTGAAGCCTTACGCAGACCATGATAAAATTATGGGCGAACTAAAACAAGCAGAAGAATTAGGTGCCGTAGCTGTTGGAATGGATATTGATCATGTGCCTGGTGATAATGGTAAATATGATGTAGTCGATGGTATTCCACTAGGACCGATTTCATTTAGCGATCTTGAAAAGTATGTTCATGCAGTTAAACTGCCGTTTGTGGCTAAGGGCGTGCTATCCGTGCGTGATGCCGTTAAGGCTAGAGATGCTGGTGCCAAGGCAATAGTTGTTTCACATCACCACGGCCGCGTTCCATTTGGCGTGCCACCACTAAAAGTTTTGCCAGCAATCAAGCAAGCACTAAATGGCAGTGGAATGACCATTTTTGTAGATGGATCATTGATGACAGGCTACGATGCATACAAGGCTTTGGCATTAGGCGCAGATGCTGTACTGATTGGTCGAGGGATTCTTTCTGAATTGTTAAAAGATGGGCAAAAAGCAACAGAAGATAAGATTAAGAAAATGAATGAGCAGCTTGCACAAATGATGTTGTATACTGGCGTTAGAGATACTAAATCATTTGATCCTAGTGTGTTACATTTTGATTAGGATAGAAAAATGAAATAGTTTATTTTTTACAGTTTACTATAATTAAGTGGCTATTAGCCTATAATAAAGGCGTTTAAAGCTATACTGAATAGTGTTATGCTTAACTCGGACGTTGTTATAAGGTAATTATTTAAAAGTAATTAGTTGTATACGAAAACATGCTTAGCTCTGGTAAAAGCTAAGCATGATGTCTCATAATATTGAGCCGCTTGTAGATTATACTACAAGCGGTTTTATTTTAGATGAAAATAACAAGTATTTCAAAAAGTGAGTATCTATGTTTTGCTATTATGGAAATGGATTGATTTAGAAAATGATGCTATTGAAATTTCATTATGAGCGGGGATGCAAAACCTTTTTTAAAAAGCATAAGAATGAGCAAAAGATAATTAAGCAGTTAATCGATCAAGCGATTACTAAGGAATTGGCAACTGGTATGACTAAAGTGAAGATCGCTGCAATGACTCGGATTGAGGGAAAATCAATTTACGAGTTTCGCCTAAATTTGAAAAAAGCGGGTTCAGCGAGAGTCGCTTTTGCAGTAAAGGATGAGCAAGTACTAGTTCTTTTGATTACCTCTAATTTACAGAAGGATAGTTTTAGTCATGAATTAGAAACTGTTCTGAAAGGAAGTCATTATGCGTTTAATTCCAATTAAGCAGGCAGAGACTTTGCTCAAAAAAATCTGTAGTAATAAAAGTAAATATGTAGAAATTAAATTATTAACGGCAAAAAAGGATCGTTCAATTAGTGTGAAAAATGATGGTAAAAAGCTAATTTTAACTGAAGATGGCTATTTGAACTTTACGCAGGAATATGAATTGACTGATCCAGCTGTTGGCCGTCATGCAGTTTTAGCGGCTTTTAAAAAGGAATTTCCGCGTAGTAATCGTGCGTATCTGATTGCTAAATAGTATACTTTAACTATAAGAAAAACTATCAGTGCTGATCAGAAAGGAAGTCTTTTTATCAATGAAATATGCAGAAAAATCTACCGCATTATGGGATGCCATTCATCATGAAGAACAGCGCCAACAAGACACCATCGAATTAATTGCCTCTGAAAATATTGTTTCTGATGCAGTTCGTGAAGCACAAGGTTCTGTTTTAACTAACAAGTATGCTGAAGGATATCCTGGTCGGCGTTATTACGGCGGTTGTCAATATATTGATCAAGTTGAGCAACTGGCTATTGATTATGCAAAAAAATTGTTTAACGCAAAGTTTGCTAATGTGCAGCCACACTCTGGATCACAGGCTAACATGGCAGTTTATCAAGCACTTTTGAAGCCAGGTGATGTCATTTTAGGTATGGGAATGGATGCTGGCGGTCACTTGACTCATGGATCCAAGGTTAACTTCAGTGGTAAGGAATATAAGTCTTACAGTTACGGCCTAAATGTTGAGACTGAAGAACTAGATTTTGATGCCATTCGTGAAATTGCTCTTAAGGTTAAACCTAAGTTAATTGTAGCCGGTGCTTCTGCGTACAGCCGCATCATTGATTGGCAAAAGTTCCGTGAAATTGCAGATGAAGTTGGGGCATACTTAATGGTTGATATGGCTCATATTGCTGGCTTAGTAGCAACCGGTCAACATCCAAGTCCTGTTCCAGTAGCTGATGTAGTAACTACAACTACACATAAGACCTTGCGTGGCCCTCGTGGTGGGATGATTTTGTCCAACAATTTAGAAATTGGTAAGAAAATCAATTCCGCTTTGTTCCCAGGCATTCAAGGTGGGCCACTTGAGCATGTCATCGCAGGTAAAGCGCAAGCATTTTATGAGGACTTGCAACCACAATTTACAGATTATATTAAGCAAGTCATTAAAAATGCTAAGGCAATGGCAGAAACTTTTGCTGAATCGGACAATATTCGTGTCGTATCTGGTGGTACTGATAACCATTTGATGATTATCGATATTACTAAGACTGGTATTACCGGTAAAGATGCTCAAAATTTACTCGACTCTGTTCACATCACTACCAACAAAGAATCAATTCCAGGCGATCAACGTTCACCATTTGTTACTAGTGGGTTGCGGATTGGTACGCCAGCAATTACTAGTCGTGGCTTTGATGAAGCAGATGCTAAGAAGACTGCGGAAATGATTATTGAAATTTTATCTGATCCAGAAAATTCCGCAACGATTGCCCACGTTAAAGAAGAAGTTCAGGCATTAACTAAAAAACATCCAATTGAATAATTTGTATAGCAGAATTTAGCCGTCCTAGTTCTCAGCTGGGGCGGCTTTTGTTATAATAAAAAATTAAAAATAATGGAGTTAAGAATGAAGGAAACGTGATTATTTGGAAAAATTAAAAAGACATAAAATAGGCTTATTTTCAGCGATTATGCTGGCCTTGAATTCTTTAATTGGTTCGGGTTGGCTTTTTGGTTCAGGTTCTGCAGCACAAATTGCAGGTCCAGCCGCAATTTTATCTTGGATTTTAGGTGCAGTAATTATTATCTCAATTGCATTGACTTATGTAGAATTAGGTTCGATGTTTCCCGAAAGTGGTGGGATGAGTCGATACGCTCAATATAGTCATGGACCGTTATTGGGTTTTGTGGCTGCTTGGGCTAACTGGATTTCACTAGTCACATTGGTACCGATGGAAGCCGTAGCTGCCGTGCAATATATGAGTTCTTGGCCCTGGAGCTGGGCTAACTGGACTAAAAATTTTATTAAAAACGGCAGTATTACTTTTGCTGGCTTAGGTGTGGTTATTATTTTTATGCTGATTTTTACAATGATCAATTTTTGGTCAGTTAAAATCATGACCCATTTTACCAATTTGATTTCTATTTTTAAGATCTTATTGCCTACTTTGACGATTACAGTTTTAATTGCTTCAGGTTTTCATGGACAAAACTTTGGCAGTAATTTACATGAATTTATGCCTTATGGTAGTCGGTCCATTTTTGAAGCAACTTCTGTTTCAGGAATTATTATGTCTTATGATGCCTTTCAGACGGTCATCAATATGGGTGGGGAATTGAAAAATCCGCGTAAGAATATTGTGCGTGGAGTATTGATTTCAATGTTAATTACTGCGGCAATCTACATTATGTTGCAAGTGACGTTTATTGGTGCAGTTGAGCCAGGCATGTTAGCTAAAGTAGGCTGGCATGGAGTTAACTTTACCTCACCATTTGCGGACATTGCTATTATTTTAGGCATTAATTGGCTAGTGATTTTGCTCTACCTAGATGCATTTGTTTCACCATTTGGGACAGGGGTAGCATTTGTAGCTACGGCCTCAAGAGCCCTAGCGGCAATGACACACACACGTCATTTGCCAAAATGGTTAGGTAGATTGAATCAAAAATACTTAATACCACGTTATGCGATGATTGCTGACTTTGTTTTGGCGATTATTTTAGTAAGCTTATTTAGAAACTGGAATTTACTAGCAACAGTAATCACGGCCTCAACTTTGATTGCATATTTAACTGGTCCAGTTACGGTAATGACTCTAAGAAAGAAAAGACCAGATCTTGATCGTCCATTTAATCCTGGTTATATGAAGTGGCTAGCTCCAGTTGCCTTTATACTAACTAGTTTGGCAATTTACTGGTCAATGTGGCCAACGACTATTCAGGTGATAATTGTTATTGCCTTGGGTTTGCCGATTTATTTTTATTATGAAATTCACTACCAACATTCAAATTTAAAAGAACAATTACATAGTAGTTGGTGGATGATCGGTTATTTGATTTTTATGTCACTCATGTCCTTTGTGGGCAGTAGCGGTTTTGGTGGTCAGAACTGGATTAAGTATCCATTTGACTTTGTAGTAATTATCATTATTTCTCTCGCCTTCTATTATTGGGGAATTAAGACAGGGTTAAAGAAAATCGATCCTTATGCTGAAAAAATTGCGCAAAATAAAGAATAAGTAAAAAAAACTGTTGGGATTTTTGGTCTCAACAGTTTTTTGTTCGCTATTCTGCTTCATCAAGATACTTATTTAGTACCTTGAAAACACCGTTGTCGTTATTAGTAGGTGCAATAAATTTAGCAGTCTTTTTAACGATATCTTGACCATTAGCCATGGCATAACTTAAACCAGCAAATTTTAACATTTCAAGGTCATTTTCACCATCACCGAAGGCAATTAATTCACTTCTTGGCACGTCTAAATAAGCTAAAAATTCCTTTAGCCCTGCGGCTTTATTTACACCTTCAGGAATAATATCCATGTAGCTCCAACCACTAGTTGTGACGTGGATTTTTTCTGTACTACGGCTGTTGAAGCCATGTTCTAATTCATGTCGAATCTTGCTGGGATAGTCCATTGTAATCTTAGTGTATTGGTCATCAGCAGGAATTTTATTAAAATCATCAATTTCGATGCTATTAGGATAAAAATAATGATGGGACCGCTTGTATTCTGGTGGTGTACTTTTTAAAAAGTAGGAGTGCTTAACGCCACTAATTAAAATGTTTTGGGCTGCACCAGGATAGCGTGCGTGCAAATATTCAATAAAATTTAGGATGCATTTTTTTGAAAAGCTTGTTGTACGAATAATTTTTCCATCGCGAACTAAGACCGCACCATTGTCGGCAACAAAGTCAATAGAATCGATAAATTCGCTAAAGTCATCAGCCAAACGACCAGCTGGGCGGCCGCTAGCAATAATAAAATGTGCCCCGTGTTGATGCAGACGAGTTAAAATCTCGCTAAACATTTGATGATCGTATTGTTTTTCATCGTTAACAAAAGTACCGTCAACGTCTACAGCAACGGCCTTAAAGGAAAGAGTAGTCATCTAATTACCTCACTAAAATTTGATACCGTTAACAGTTTACCATTTCTTGCAAGTGCTTACATAAATTATTTATATTATGTTTAACAATAAATTTGAAATTTACGAGGTAGAAAAAATGACACCATGGTGGAAAAAAGCAGTTGTTTATCAAATTTATCCTAAGTCATTTCAGGACAGCAACGGTGATGGCATAGGTGACTTACAAGGAATTATTGCTCGTTTAGATTATTTGGAAAATCTAGGAGTTGATGCAATTTGGCTTTCACCGGTCTATCAATCTCCCGGTGTGGATAATGGCTATGATATTTCAAATTATGAAGCGATTGATCCGCAATATGGCACGATGGCTGATATGGATGAGTTGATTCAGAAAGCTAAGGAGCATCATATCCGAATTGTAATGGATCTGGTGGTTAATCATACATCTGACCAGCATCAATGGTTTGTGGAGGCACGAAAAAGTAAGGATAATCCTTACCGAGACTATTATATTTGGCGTGATCCTGTTGATGGACATGAGCCCAATAGTTTGAAGTCTGCTTTTTCTGGTTCAGCTTGGAAATTTGATGAGCAAACAGGACAATATTATTTACACTTCTTTGCGGAACAACAACCTGATTTAAATTGGAAAAATCCAGAGTTGCGGCAAAAAATCTACGATATGATGAACTTTTGGCTTGATAAGGGGATCGGTGGCTTCCGAATGGATGTGATTGAATTAATTGGTAAAGATCCCGACAAAATGATCCGTGAAAATGGTCCGATGCTTCATCCATATTTGCAAGAAATGAACAAGAATACATTTGGTGATCGAGATGTGATGACGGTGGGCGAAACTTGGAATGCGACACCGAAGATTGCAGAAGAGTACTCAGATCCAGCACGTCATGAATTATCAATGGTTTTCCAATTTGAGAATCAAGCTTTAGACCAGCAGGAGGGAAAAGAAAAGTGGGATTTAAAGCCGCTAGACTTAGGCGAATTGAAAAAGGTTTTAGTAAAGTGGCAGACAGAGCTTGATTTTAATCATGCTTGGAATAGTTTGTTCTGGGAAAATCATGATATTCCGCGCGTAATTTCACGTTGGGGCAATGATAAAAAATATCGGGTGCAGTGTGCTAAGATGTTTGCGACAGTTTTACATTTGATGCACGGCACACCATATATTTTTAACGGTGAAGAAATTGGTATGACTAATTGTCCGGTAAAAAATATTGATGAAGTAGAAGATATTGAAAGTGTCAATATGTATCATGAACGTCTGGCTGAAGGTTATGACAAAGATAAACTAATTCATGCGATCAATGTTAAAGGCAGGGATAATGCTCGTCGTCCAATGCAATGGAATGATGAGAAAAATGCCGGCTTTACTAAGTCAAAGCCATGGTTGACAGTAAATCCTAACTACAAAGAAATTAATGTGAAGAAGGCCTTGGCTGATCCTAATTCGATTTTTTATACTTACCAAGAATTGATTACTTTACGTCATGAAAATGAGATTGTGGTTAATGGTGACTTTAAGTTGGTTCATGATACTGGTGATGAAGTTCTTGCATATTATCGTATTTTAGGTACTGAAAAGTGGTTGGTGGTTGCTAACCTATCTGGTGAAGAGCAACAGTTTACGTCGACCGATCGCATTAAAGAAAACTTGCTTAGTAATTATGCTGTGCGTAATGATCTGCATGATATTACGCTTAAGCCTTATGAAGCATTTGCAGTGGCAATTAGATAAGCTAAAATTAAAAAGAACTTGAATTACTAGCTTGAAGATGTTATTCTAGTTATCGTTAATCGATTAATCTATGATCTGTGATATGATCATGGCAAAGGAGTAATAAATTATGAAACAAGGTATTCATCCAGAATTTCAAGAAGTAGTTTTCATGGACTCAGCAACTGGTGCTAAGTTCTTAGCTGGCTCAACTTTGAAGCCATCAGAAACTATTGACTACGAAGGCGAAACTTACCCATTAGTACGTGTTGAAGTTTCATCAGATTCACACCCATTCTACACTGGCAAGCAAAAGTTTGCTCAAGCAGATGGTCGAATCGAAAAGTTCAACAAGAAGTACGGTTTGAAGAAGTAAACCTTTTATCTGGTGGAAGCAGTCCCATTGGGGCTGCTTTTTTCGTTAGAGATTATTTGGCAGAATGCATGAAAGACAGTATAATGTTTTCTGTATAAAAATGTTTTTATGGGAGTAAATATTCAATGAAAATGCAAATGGCGGAAATTGCCAAGGCTTTAAATACTACTTGTGAAGGTGACAATCAAACTGTTATTACTTCTGTTGCCTTTGACTCCAGAAAGATCACAGATGGTGGATTATTTGTACCACTTGAAGGTGAACGTGATGGGCACGAATTCATAGCTAGTGCTATTAATAATGGTGCTTCTGCTACTTTATGGAAAAAGGGGCATCCGAACAAGCCAGAAGATATTGCGGTTATTGAAGTTGATGATCCACTTGCTGCTATGCAAGAGCTTGCTCGCTATTATTTGCGTAAGGTTAATCCAACCGTAGTGGGAATTACTGGTTCAAATGGTAAGACTACTACCAAGGATATGATTGCTGCTGTTTTGTCTAAACGCTTTAATGTACATAAAACTCAGGCCAACTTTAACAATGAGATTGGTGTGCCAATGACCATCCTTGAGATGAAGCCAAATACTGAAATTTTGGTGCTTGAAATGGGAATGGACAGACCAGGTCAATTGCATCATTTAAGTGAATTAACCCATCCAGATGTGGCCGTAATTACAATGATTGGTGAAGCTCATATTGAATTCTTTGGCAGCCGCGACAAGATTGCAGATGCTAAGATGGAAATTACTGACTTTTTGCGTGAAGATGGCGAATTTATCTTCAATGGGGATGAACCATTATTGCAAGAACGTGCTGAGAAATTGGATCAAGCTAAAGCAACTTTTGGTTTTAGAGATGAAGATACAGTTCATGCAACTGGCTTTAAGAGTTATATGCATCATGCTACCTTTACAGTTAATGATTCAGAGCAAAAATTCTCAATCCCAATGATTGGTAAACACAATGTTTCTAACGCAATGGCCGCAATTAGTGTTGGTCGTCATTTTGGTGAAAGTGATGAGGAAATTGCCTCATCATTATCTAACTTTACCCCAACGGCTAATCGGATGGAGTGGGAAAAAGGCGATGCTGGAGAAAGCATTATGAGTGATATCTATAACTCAAATCCAACTGCTGTTAGAGCTGTATTGACTAGTTTTGGCCAAGTTGAAGTAAAAGATAATGGGCGCAGAATTGCTGTTTTAGGTGATATGTTGGAATTAGGTAAAAACTCCCCGGAATTGCATGCTGGCCTTGAGGATACGTTAGATCCACAAATTATTAACGAAGTTTACTTATATGGCTCTGAAATGAAGAATTTGTATGATGCTTTACAAGATAAGTATGAGCCAGAGCATTTGCATTATTATACACAAGAACAGACAGATCGAATGATTGACGATCTGAAGAATGATATTAAGTCGGATGACATTGTTGTATTGAAGGGTTCACATGGAATGCACCTGGAAAATGTCTTGGCCCGACTAAGATAGGAGAACAATTTTTTTGAAGTTTTCAGAATTAGGATTAAATGACGCGCTTCTTAAGGCAATTAAACGTTCAGGCTTTGAAGAAGCAACGCCAATCCAGGAACAGACTATTCCCCTTGCTTTGCAAGGCAAAGATGTAATTGGTCAAGCCCAGACTGGTACCGGTAAGACAGCTGCGTTTGGCTTGCCAATTTTACAGATGATCGACAAAAAAGAAAAAGCAATTCAAGCGGTTATTATTGAACCAACGCGTGAACTTGCTATTCAGACGCAAGAAGAATTATTCCGTTTAGGTCGTGACGAACATGCTCATGTTCAAGTGGTCTATGGTGGAGCTGATATCGGTCGTCAAATTCGCTCATTGAAACACCATGTACCATCAATTTTAGTTGGTACGCCAGGGCGTTTGCTTGACCACTTGAAACGCAAAACTATTAATTTAGATCAAGTTAAGGCTGTCGTTCTAGATGAAGCAGATGAAATGCTCGATATGGGTTTTATTCAAGATATCGAAAGTATTTTGAAATATGCTAAGAACCGACAACAGACTTTACTCTTTAGTGCTACAATGCCTAAGCCAATTTTGCGGATAGGCGAAAAATTTATGGATCACCCAGAAATTGTCCGCATTAAAGCTAAGGAATTAACTGCTGATTTGATTGAACAATATTTTGTTCGTGCTAAAGAGTCTGAAAAATTTGATATTATGTGTCGACTAATTGACGTGCAGGGTCCAGATTTGGCTTTAGTCTTTGGTCGCACCAAACGTCGCGTAGATGAACTTACGCGCGGTTTGCAAGCGCGTGGCTACAATGCGGCGGGAATTCACGGTGATCTATCGCAAGCGCGTAGAATGTCAGTTTTGAAAAGATTTCGTGAAGGTAAGCTAGATATTCTGGTTGCTACTGATGTAGCTGCCCGCGGACTTGATATTTCAGGTGTAACCCACGTTTATAATTATGATATTCCCCAAGATCCGGATTCATATGTTCACCGTATTGGTAGAACTGGTCGTGCGGGGCAAAATGGAATCTCTGTTACTTTTGTTACGCCAAACGAGATTGGCTATATGAGAACCATTGAGCAATTGACTAAAAAGAAGATGTCGCCGCTTCGTCCGCCAACAGATGATCAGGCATTACATGGTCAATTAAAGCAAGCAAAAATTGAAATTGAAGATTTGATGAACGGTGATTTGGGTAAATATACCCAAGGGGCAAGTGAGCTGCTAGATAACTATTCAGCTCTCGACTTAGTTGCAGCCTTTTTAAAGAACTTGGCTAAAGATGAGGTTAAAGTCAAGATTACCCCAGAAAAGCCGTTACCATACAAGGGTGATGGTCGCCGCCGTCGTGGTAAAGGTCATGGCCGTAGCAATAATAATCATGGACGCGATAACCACCGCCGTCGTCGTAACAATAATTCATACCGCCAAAATGAAACCCGCGGTAAGCGTGGTCGTGGCAACGGACATGAATTTGTAATCAAGAATAAGAAAGATTAAGATTTTATCTTAAAAAGGGAAGTTGTAATTTTTACAGCTTCTTTTTTGTATTATAATGATGTCATTGTGTGAGGTGAAAATAATGATTAAAGGAGTAGGAATTGACTCGATTGAAGTTGAACGAGTTAAGAAGATCGTGGACAAGGGGGATGCTTTTGCCAAAAAAGTATTAACTCCCAAAGAATTTAATCAATATCAAAAAATGGCAGGCAAACGTAAAGTTGAATACCTAGGCGGACGCTTTTCATTAAAGGAATCTTTTTCTAAAGCAATGAGAACGGGTCTGGGAAAGTATATTGGTTTTCAAGATGTCGAAACTTTATGGGATGATTTAGGTCATCCCGTTATGACTTCAACTAAGTTTGATGGAAATATTTTCCCAAGTATCACACATGATAATCATGAAATTATTACATTTGTAGTTTTGGAGGAAAAATAAAAATATGGTTCCAGGCTATCACCGTCCAGCCGTTGTAAAAGTAAATTTGGGCGCAATTAGAAGAAATATAAAAAACGAAATGAAACATCTTGCAACAGGGCAAAAGATGTTAGCTGTAGTTAAGGCCAATGCTTATGGTCATGGTGCAGTTGAGGTGGCTAAAATTGCGATTGAGGAAGGTGCAGCAGGCCTTTGTGTAGCTATTTTAGATGAGGCCTTGCAATTGCGTCATGCTGACATTGTTAAGCCAATTTTAGTTTTGGGAGTAGTTTCTCCAGAATACGCTCCAATTGCGGCCGCAAACAATGTTTCATTAACGATTCCTAACCTTGAATGGCTAAAGGAAGCAGAAAAGTACCTTGAAAAAGAGCAGTTACAGTTGAAAGTTCATATTGGAGTAGATTCAGGCATGGGTCGGATCGGCTTTAACGAAGATGAGGATTTTATTGCTGCTAATAAATTCTTACAAAATAACGATAATTTCTACGTAGAGGGTATGTTCGCACACTTTGCTTCCGCAGACAGTGCCGATGATACTTACTTTAAGCATCAGGTAGAAAAATTTGCTCATATGAGAAGTTTGTTGACAGTTAAGCCTAAGTGGATTCACGTAGACAATACCGCTGCCAGCATCTTTAACAAGGATGTGCCTAGTGATTGTGTTCGTTTTGGAATTGGCATTTATGGTTTGAACCCATCCTCTAATCCTGATAGTCCTGACTTGAAGTCATCAATTTCGCTTGAACCAGCATTATCATTTGAGAGTGAACTAACTCATGTAAAAACTATTCATGAAGGTGACGGAGTAGGATATGGTTCTACCTTTGTAGCTGATCAAGATACAATTATTGGAACTGTGCCTGTTGGCTATGCTGATGGCTTTATTAGAAAGTTTCAAGGCTTTAAAGTTAAAGTTGGAGACGAATACTGTCCAATTGTCGGCCGAATTTGTATGGATCAATTTATGGTCAAAATGCCAAAGAAAATGCCGTTAGGAACTAAGGTAGTCATCATTTCCAATGATCCAACAGCGCCAAATAATATTAAGGCCGCCGCAGATTATGTTGATACTATTCACTATGAAGTAGCATGTTTGTTAAACGATCGTTTACCTCGTGTTTACTATGAAAAATAAGTTAGACAATAAAAAAATGCTTCTAGAACAAAAATCTAGAAGCATTTTTTGGTAGATCAATTTTTTAATCCTTAACAGGGTGTTCAATAAAGACACCTGGATTTTCATCACTCATAATAGTCATGCCGGCTTGCAAATCTTCGATTTCAGAAACTACGAAACCTTTTCTTTGTAACTTATCAACAATCGTTCTCATGGTAATATCTGAGACACCAGCGGGGAGAGTAAAGAGTGTTCTTCTAACAAAATTACCTTCGAGTTCGCCAGCAGCTGCATCAAGTGTCATTACACTAGACATATTAGTGTGCTTAGACACAATCTTGGACATCTTGATCAAGTTACCACGTGTATTGTCAGATAAAACGGTCAAAACGTATGAACCATTTTTAACATCCCACGCATCTGACAACATATCAAGCATTCTTGAGTGAGTAAGAATACCATAAAAATGATTATCTTCATCAAGGACAGCAATATAAGGCAAGTCCTTAATGTTGAAAAATACCTTGAAGAATGGTGAATTGACCTTAATTGTCTTAGTGGCATTCTTAAGTAAGTAAGTTACTGGTAGATTCATATCGCCACCTTGTGACTTATGACGGTAGATATGCATCTTATAAATGTTACCACGGAAAATAGTACCAGTATCGTCAACGATTGGCACACATCTGTAGCCTGAATCTTCTAAAACTTTTAAAGCTTCTGCTAATGTGGCTTTTTCATTAACTGTTGTTAAATAATCTTTTTTAATAACTAAAGATTTAATAAGCATGAGTTCGCCTCCGAAAGTGAGAAATGTTTCAAGTAATTATAGCATAGTTGATGAGTTAATTAAATATTAATTAAAGTTCATCTGAAGTAACAACTATATTTTAACAATAGTTAGACAAATAAAAAAGCATCTCTAAAAAAAGAGATGCCTTTAGATGAAACAAGTTTTAGATTATTGACGAACCTTAACGCCAGTTTCCTTAAATGCCTTGTCCATAACCTTCTTCAATTGATCTGCAGAAGCAGTCATCAATTCTTGTTCCTTGTCACTTAATGGCATTTCAATGATTTGTTCAAGACCCTTACGGCCAACAACTGCAGGAGTACCAATGTGAATGTCATGTAAGCCATATTGACCGTCCATAGGAACTGAAAGTGGAAGTACACGGTGTTCATCGTTCAAGATAGCCTTAGCGATCATTGCTGAAGCAGTACCGATTCCGTAGAAAGTAGCACCCTTCTTGTTAATGATGTCGTAAGCCATGTCAGCAACTTCCTTGTGGATGTCTTCAAGCTTAGATTCATCCATACCGTGAGCCTTAACCCAGTCACTAACCTTTACGCCACCAACATTGTTGTAGCTCCATGCTGGGAATTCAGTATCACCGTGTTCACCAAGCATGTAAGCATTAACTGAACGTGGGTCAACATGTTCCATTTCACCGATAACCTTTTGAAGACGACCAGTATCAAGTGAAGTACCTGAACCGATAACACGATCCTTAGGGAAACCTGACATCTTCCAAGTTGCGTGAGTTAAAATGTCAACTGGGTTAGCAACAACTAAGAAGATACCTTCAAAGCCTGATTCAACAACTGGTTCAACGATTGATGATAAAATCTTCAAGTTCTTGTTAACAAGGTCAAGACGAGTTTCGCCTGGCTTTTGTGGAGCACCAGCAGTGATAACTACTAAGTCTGCATCCTTACAGTCAGGGTAGTCAGCTGCATAGATATTCTTTGGTGAAGTCCAAGGGGTAGCATCAGCTAAGTCAATTGCGTCACCTTCAACGTGTTCCTTAGCGATATCAATAATACCCAATTCTTCGGCGATACCTTGTTGTACCATTGAGAATGCGAAGGTTGAACCTACAGCACCATCACCAACAAGAATAACTTTACGAGGTCTTTCATCTCTTGGCATAAATAAAAATCTCCTTTTTTATTAGTGATATTTTTAACAAAATGAATTATACCATGATAGCAAGCATTAATAAAATTATTATTTCCTAATTGTGCTATTATATGTAAGATTGTGTGCATAGTGAGGAGTAAAAATAATGAAGATAATTGCAGGGTTAGGTAATCCAGGACAAAAATATGATAAAACAAAGCATAATACTGGTTTCATGACAATGGATCATTATTTGAATGAAAAGGGTTTGTCACTGGATAAAGATAAATTTGAAGGTCATTGGACTAAGCAAAAAATAAATGGTGAAGATGTAATTTTGCTTGAGCCGCAAACCTTTATGAATGAATCAGGTCGTTCAGTTAGTCAAGTAGCTAACTTCTTTAAGGTTGATCCAGCAGATGTGCTAATTATTCAAGATGATATGGATATGCCAATTGGTAAAATTAGAATTAGAGCTAATGGCAAATCTGGTGGACATAATGGAATTAAAAGCATCATTCGAGATTTAGGGACGGAAAAGTTTAATCGTTTGAAGATTGGTATTCGTCATCCGAAAAATACAACGGTTGTTTCATGGGTTTTGACACCATTTAATGATGAACAACAAAAATTGATGGATGATGCATTTGCGACAAGTGTAGATATTATTGACGACTTTATCAGCGGACATGGTAGTCAATATTTAATGAATAAATATAATTAAAATGCGTTTAACAGAGATTTTAGATAAAGATCAAGATTTAAATAATTTTATTTCAAAAACAAAACAAGTAAAAAATTCACTAATCACTGGCGCTAATGCCGGTGCTTTTAGTCTATTGCTAAAACAGATAACGACTAAATTAGCAGCTCCACTTATTTTAATTGAAGAAAACGAAAGTAAAGCACAAAACTTATATGGTGAACTCAGTGCCATTATGGCAGATGAAACTGTGCAAATTTTTCCAGTAGATGCTACAATTGCAACGCAAACGGCAGTTAGTTCGCCTGATGAACTGAGCAGCCGAATTCAGGCACTTAATTTTTTGTTAAGTGGTAAGGCAGGAATAGTGGTAACAACGCCGCAGGGGCTGCAATACAAACTGACCAATCCAACTGATTTTGCGCAGGCAAAGCGGAGTTTTGAGCCAGGTCAAGAATATGAACTAAAAGAACTCAATGAATGGTTGCTTGCTTCAGGGTATCAGCGTGATTCTTTGGTAGCACGGCCAGGCGAATTCGCCATCCGTGGTGATATTTTAGATGTTTATCCACTAGATCGAGAAAATCCCGTGCGAATCGAATTCTTTGGTGACGAAATAGATACAATTAAGGAATTCGATTTAGCTAGTCAACGGAGTCAAAAAGAGTTAGACAAAGTAGAAGTTGCAGCAGCTCAAGATCGAGTTTTTACTAAGGATGCAATTGCGGCAGCGGCTAAGAAAATTGAACAAGATATGGCCAATGCACCAGCTCCTGCTAAAGCTGTCAAGGACCACTTTGCGGCAGTTCTTGATGAATTAAACGATGGCGGTTTACCTAAAAACTATGCTTTCTTAATTGACTATTTGCTTGAAATTTCTAGTAGTTTACTCGAATATTTGCCTAAAAATGGGCAGATTTTATTTGACGATTTGCCTTTAATTAATCAAGCGGTTGAAACAGTTGATAAGCAAAACGCTGCTTTTATTAATGATGAACTAAAAACTGGTGCAATGTTGCCAGGGCAAAGCTTGCGGTCAGATTATACAAAGATTCTGAGCAAAGATAAGCACCATCGTATTTATTTCTCATTGTTTCAACGAAGCATGGGACGACTGCGCTTAGGCCAGATGCTCAATTGGTCAACACGTGAGCCAGAACAATTCTTTAGTCAAATGCCGCTGATTAAGTCAGAATTAGAATCTTATCAAAAGGCGGGGCAAACCGTCATTTTACAGGCTGATAATGAAAAAAGAGCACAGCAAATTGATCAAACAATGGTTGATTTTGGCTTAAATTTACCAATTGTTGGTGCAGACGAAATTGTTGAACAACGGACACAAATTGTAGTTGATGGCTTTGTTAGTGGCTTTAGTTTACCAACAGTTAAATTGGTATATCTAACGGAGCGTGAACTATTTAATAAACGCCCACAACGTAAAAAAAGAATTAAGACACTGGAGAATGCCCAGCGTTTGCGCAATTATACTGAACTGAAGCCAGGGGATTATGTTGTTCATGTTAACCACGGGATTGGTCGGTTTGAAGGAATCAAGACTTTAGAAAATAATGGTACCAAGCGTGACTATATTACGATTACCTACCAGCATGGTGATCAGCTTTTTGTACCAGCAGATCAATTAAGCTTAGTACAAAAATACGTTGGTTCAGAAGGTAAGACACCACATATTAATAAGCTAGGTGGTAGTGAGTGGGCTAAAACCAAGCGTAAGGTTCAATCTAAAGTTGAAGATATTGCGGATGATTTGATTGAACTTTATGCCAAACGTGAATCAGAAAAAGGCTTTGCTTTTTCACCTGATGATGATCTACAAAAACAATTTGAAGATGCCTTTCCTTATCCAGAAACACCTGATCAATTGCGATCGGTTAAAGAAATTAAGCAAGATATGGAAAGCTCGAAGCCAATGGACCGTCTTTTAGTAGGGGATGTTGGTTTTGGAAAAACTGAGGTAGCCTTACGAGCAGCTTTTAAGGCAATTCAGGATAATAAACAAGTAGCCTTTTTAGTACCCACCACTATTTTGGCGCAACAACACTATGAGACGATTCAAGATCGCTTCAAAGATTTCCCAGTCAATACTGCTATGCTATCTCGTTTTCAAACGCCAGTTGAATCAAAGGAAATTATTGAAGGGCTAAAAAATGGCAAGATAGATTTGGTTGTTGGGACTCACCGTATTTTGTCTCAAGATGTAAAATTCAAGAATCTAGGATTGTTAATTGTTGACGAGGAGCAGCGGTTTGGCGTTAAGCACAAGGAAAAGTTAAAGCAGTTGAAGGCAAATATTGATGTTTTGACATTAACAGCTACGCCAATACCGCGAACGCTTCATATGTCAATGGTAGGTGTGCGTGATCTCTCAGTAATGGAAACGCCACCTCAAAACAGATACCCTATTCAAACTTATGTGATGGAACAAATTCCTAGTGTAGTAAGGGATGCATGCTTGCGTGAAATGCAACGTGATGGACAGGTCTTTTATTTACATAATCGGATTAGTGATATCGATGAAACTGTCGAAAAACTGCAGGAATTGATGCCACAGGCGCGAATTGCAGCTGCCCATGGTCGAATGAGTCAGAATCAGTTGGAAGATATTCTTTATCGCTTCCTGAATCGCGAGTTTGATATCTTGGTTACGACTACGATTATTGAAACAGGAATTGATATGCCCAATGTCAATACAATGATCATTGAAAATGCTGACCACTATGGTCTAAGTCAGTTGTATCAATTGCGGGGTAGAATTGGCCGTAGTGCTCGTTTGGCTTATGCTTACTTCTTGTATAAGCCAAATAAAGTTTTAACTGAGGTTGGTGAAAAACGGCTTGATGCGATCCGTGACTTCACTGAACTGGGTTCTGGTTTCAAAATAGCAATGCGTGACTTATCAATTCGTGGTGCTGGAAATATGCTGGGTGCACAACAGCATGGCTTTATTGATAGCGTTGGTTATGATTTGTACTCACAAATGCTGGCTGATGCAATTCAAGACCGTAAGGGGAAGACAACAGTCAAAAAGTCAAACGCAGAAATCGACCTTGGACTTGAGGCTTATATTCCAGATTCGTATATCGGTGATCAAGAAGAAAAAATTGAATTTTACAAAAAGATTAAAGCCGTCTCAAGTCAGGAAGAATTAGGTAAAATTGAAGATGAATTAATCGATCGTTTTGGTGACTATCCAACGGCCGTCGAGAATTTATTAGCTGTTGCCGGTCTAAAGGTTGATGCTGACATGGCTCAAGTGCTCAATGTGGTTAAAACTGACGATAAGATTAAAGTGGAATTTACGAACGCAGCTTCACGCGAACTTGAGGGACCTAATATTTTTAAGGCATTGGAGCATGTAAGCTTAAAGGCTCGCATTAGTATGAATCAAGAAAAAAGAATGGTTGTCTTACTATTGTTGCCGGATAAAATGAAGAATCGTGTTTTATTCAATGAACTGGCAACCTTTTTACAGGCAGCAAGCGACATTGTACAAAGGTAACTGTAGGAGAAAAATATGAGGATTGATAAATTTTTAAAAGTTTCACGATTAGTTAAGAGAAGAACCGTAGCTAAAGAAATGGCTGATCAAGGTAGAATCAAAGTCAATGGTCGAGTTGTAAAATCAAGCTACGATGTAAAAATTGATGATATTATTGAAGTAGGTTACGGCGCCAAAACCATCAAGGCTAAGGTGTTAAATATTCGCGAGACCACGAAAAAAGCAGAAGCAAGTGAACTGTACGAGCTAGTTGATTAATGACTTTTGATTAAATCGTTGTTATACTTGACTTAGTATAGTTATTTAGTAATTAGGGGATTAAACAATGAATCATGGTCCACGTATATATAATTCGTTGAGTCCAGAAGAGCAGAGGGCGCGTCTTAGACGTAAACAGGCTAAACTAGAGAAAGAAACACACCGCAAGCGGTTGAACGTAATTATGGCAGTTTTTGCTATCATTTTCGTTGCTTTAGGTGTACAGATTGCAATCAAGATTTCTCAAACTGGACGACTGAATAATCAAGTACAAGCTGAAAAACAGACTTTAACTAAAGTAAAAAATAAGAGAAATGACTTAGAAACTGAAAAGCAGGATTTGAAGGATCCAAATTATGTTGCTAAGCTGATTCGTTATAAATTCTATTATTCTAAATCAAATGAGAAGATTTATAACGTGCATGAAAGAAATGATGATAACTAATGGAAAAGTATCAAGCTGGTAATCGGGTGACTGGTGTAATTAATAACATTACTGACTTGGGCATCTTTGTTACTTTACCTAATCGGCATTCTGGTTTGGTTCATCATAGTGACTTTGGCAATAATTGGCTACGCGAACGTCGTCGTTATCATGTTGGCGATGAAGTGCGCGTGGTTGTGGTGCACATCCATAAAGGGAGATTTAATTTATCGATCACTCGAGTGAATGATCCGGAATTAGTTGACCATGATAATCAATTTTCTAAGACAAAGCCAGCTGATTTTGATCAAGTCCTGAATCAAACAACGCGGGATGCTAAAGAAGAAATTGAAAAGCTAAAGCAAGTATTAACTGAGAATTAAGGGATGGTCCGAAAGGGCCATTTTTTGTTAGAAAAATAATGAAAATTAATGATTTTTTTGAACAACATCAGATTGACTTAAAGGATAAAAGACTATTAGTAGCCGCAAGTGCGGGACCGGATTCCATGGCTTTACTAGATATGCTAGTTAATTTGCAAAAACAACTAAGTTTTACTGTTTTTGCGGCACATTTTGATCATCAATTGCGTGCGGATAGCTCATATGAAGTAGAAGTTTTGCAAAATTATTGTGCTCAAAAGAAGATTTGCCTGTTTAATGGCAAGTGGGATAAACATGATCAGCCCCAAACGGGAATTGAGGCAGCGGCGCGAGAGGCACGATATCATTTTTTGACTAATGTTGCTCATAGCGAGCGAATGAACTATTTATTAACTGCGCATCATGGTGATGATTTGTTAGAAAATATTTTGCTCAAATTTATTCGCTCGGGAAATCCTGAAGAGATGAATAGTTTGCAAGATATCGGCTCTATGCATGGCGTTGTTTTGCTTAGACCACTATTAGCCTATAGTAAGCAAGAATTACTCGAATATGATCAAGAGCGTGAAATTGACTATGTAATAGATTCAACTAATACGGAGGATGAGACTGTTCGAAATCGACTGCGTCATCATGTGGTGCCATTATTAAAAGAGGAGAATCCTAATTTAATTAGTAATGCACTGCGTTTTAGTGAAAAAATGAGTCAATTGACGGATTTGGCGGATGAGCAGTTGAATAGTATGAGAACGGTTGAGCCATTTTTGGGTGCTTGGCGAATTAAAACGGACAACTTAAATGATTTATCTACAGAAGAAAAAAATATTTTTTGGCAAAAGATAATCTGGCAAAAATATCATCGCCGGGTAAATGAAAATTTGGGCAATTTTGAGGTGATTGATTATCAAGGTTATAGTTATTTAGTTGAAAATAAGCCACAGAAAATTGTGCAGCCATTTAGTATCGAACTGAATCAGCAATTTGAATTCAACGGAGCTTATTATTTACTAACTACTGATATGCAAGCTGATTTGAAAGAAATAGGAAGCTTTTGGCTAGAAAGGGATGCACATTTTACTGCGGGAAGTCTAGTACCTGCTAGCAAATTATTGTTGAAAAATGGTCAACGAGTTAAGGCGAAAAAGAAATTTGCAGAAAAGGCAATTCCCTTTGCCTTGCGCTCTTGCTGCATTACAATTTATGCTGAAAATGAACCTGTTTTTGTAGAAAAATGTTATCAAAAACAGGCCTTTATCACAGATGGTAAACATTATTTCCTATACATTTATTAAGAAGTCTTCAAAATAGGTGAAAATGTTAGTGGTTGCAAGCTAATTTGTGATAGAATTTTAAACGTATAACTTAAAGACTTTGCGGAGGTTTTTTATGAAGAATAACCGGAATCGGCTGCTTTCAAACGGCCTTTTCTATATAGTTGTGTTCCTTCTGCTCCTATGGGGAATCAACTGGGCACTCGGCGGCTCTAACAATAGTGGTAGCTCAGAGAATATCAGTTACTCACAATTTGTTAAAGATTTGCGTCAAGGCAAAGTTAAAAACTTTAGTGTTCAACCTGCTAATGGTGTTTACACTGTTTCAGGTAGTTACAAGACTGCACAAACAACAAAGAATCAATCAAATAATAGTTTTGATTTCTTTAGTAATAATTCAAGTAGAAAAGTTTCGCGCTTCTCTACTACCATGTTACAGAATGATTCTACCGTTTCTAACGTGCAAAACTTGGCACAAAAAAGTAATGCTCGGATGACAACTCAAGGAGAATCACAATCTGGCAATTGGATTTCGACCATTGTCATGCTTGTGCCAACCGTTTTGTTTATCGTCATGCTTTGGATGATGATGAACCAAGGTGGCGCTGGACGTGGTGGTGGCGGCGGAATAATGAATTTCGGTCGTTCACACGTCAAGCCAGAAGATCCTTCTAAGAATAAGGTTCGTTTCTCTGACGTAGCCGGTGAAGAAGAAGAAAAGCAAGAATTAGTCGAAGTAGTTGAATTTTTGAAAGATCCATCTAAGTACACTAAGTTGGGTGCAAGAATCCCATCTGGTGTTTTACTTGAGGGTCCTCCTGGTACTGGTAAGACTTTGCTTGCTCGTGCTGTAGCTGGTGAAGCTAACGTGCCATTTTATTCAATCTCAGGTTCAGACTTCGTTGAAATGTTTGTCGGTGTTGGTGCTAGTCGTGTACGTGACCTGTTTAACAATGCCAAGAAAAATGCACCAAGTATTATCTTTATCGATGAAATTGATGCCATTGGTCGTCGTCGTGGCAATGGCACCGGCGGTGGTAATGATGAACGTGAACAGACTTTGAACCAATTATTGGTTGAAATGGATGGTTTTGAAGGCGATGAAGGTGTTATTGTCATTGCTGCTACTAACCGTTCAGACGTCTTAGACCCAGCTTTGCTTCGTCCTGGTCGTTTTGACCGTAAGGTATTGGTAGGTCGTCCTGACGTTCGTGGTCGTGAAGCTATTTTAAAGGTTCACGCTAAGAACAAGCCACTTGCACCTGATGTTGATTTGAAGGAAGTTGCCCGTCAAACTCCTGGCTTTGTAGGTGCAGATTTGGCTAACGTCTTGAATGAAGCCGCATTAGTTGCTGCTCGTCGTAATGGTACTGAGATTACTGCATCAGATATTGATGAAGCCGAAGACCGTGTGATTGCCGGTCCAGCTAAGAAGGATCGTTTGATTTCTGAAAAAGAAAGAAGACGTGTTGCTTTCCACGAAGCTGGTCACTCAATCTGTGGTTTGGTCTTAAGCGACTCACGTACTGTACGTAAAGTTACTATCGTACCTCGTGGCCGTGCTGGTGGTTATAACATCATGTTGCCTAAAGATGATCAATTCATTTTGACTAAAAAGCAATTATTTGAACAAATTGTTGGTTTGATGGGTGGTCGTGCAGGTGAAGAAGCAACCATTGGTGATAAGTCAACTGGTGCTTCTAACGACTTTGAACAAGCTACTCAAATTGCGCATAGCATGGTAGTTAACTATGGTATGACCGAATCCTTAGGTATGGTTGAGCTTGAAAAGGAAGGCGAAAGCAATCCTTACGGCTTTAAGCCATATAGTGAAGCAACTTCAGCTAAAATTGATGAAGCTGTAAAGAAGATTTTGGATGAAGCTCATGCTAAGGCCCTTGAGATCGTTAAGGACAACAAAGAAAAGCATAGAATCATTGCCGAAGCTTTGCTCAAGTATGAAACCTTGAATGAAAAGCAAATTATGGCCTTGTATAAGACTGGTAAGATGCCTGAAAAAGACGAAGATGAATATCCGAGTGAATCAAAGGCTTCAACTTATGAAGAAGCTAAGGCTGCTGCAGAGAAGCGCGAAGTTGAAAAGGCAGAAAAAAAGGATTCAGATCAAGCATTAGCTGATCAAGAAAAAGATACCTTGGAGACTCCATCTGAAAAGAATCATGAAGTTGAAGAAAATAATCCTGAGAATCCCGAAAAGGATCAATCAGAAAATGAAACTTCAACTCAAGATACTCCTGCAGATGATGAGCATAAAGACAATTAAATAAAAGTAGGGCCTGTCACAGGCTCTATTTTTTTAGAAAAGAAGGATAAAAATGAGTGATTATTTAGTAAAGTCAATTGATAAGACTAAAAACTTACGCTTGTTAACCATTACCGCTAAGGGTGTAGTGAGTGAAGCACAAAAGCGGCATGACTTGTGGTCAGCTTCAGCTGCTGTGCTTGGTCGTACTTTAGTAGGATCTCTTTTACTTGCTGGTGCAGAATTGACAGATAAGGAAGAATTGACAGTCCGTTTATTAGGCAATGGCCCTGTTGGTCCAACCATCGTGACAGCTACCTCCGATTTGAAGGTAAAGGGTTATGTTAAGAATCCACATATTGCTTTACCACCTAAGAAAAATGGTCATATTGATGTGAAAAAGGCTGTTGGACAAGGATGGTTTGAAGTAACTAAGGACCTTGGCTTGAAGGAACCATACACAGGTCAGGTACCAATTGTTTCTGGTGAAATTGCTGAAGATTTTGCTTACTATTTGACTAAGTCAGAACAAATTCCGTCAGCTGTTGGTTTGTCAGTATTTGTTAATCCAAATAATTCAATCGGTGAAGCTGGTGGCTTTATGTTGCAAGCACTTCCTGGTGCTAGTGATGCTTTGATCGATAAAACGATTAAGCGAATTGATGCATTGCCAGCACTCTCAACTTCATTTTTGGATGGAATGACGCCAGAAGACTTAGCACGTAAAATCTTAGGAACCGATTGTAAGATTCTTGAAAAAGATGATGTAGCCTTTAACTGTGATTGTTCTAAAGAAAAGTATGCTGGTATTTTGGAAACTTTGAAGAGCGATCAATTGGAAGCAATGATTAATGAAGATCATGGTGCCGAACTTACTTGCAATTTCTGCGGTAACAAGTATCATTATTCAGAAGATGAATTGAAAGATATTTTAGCTAAAAAGAACAAAGATAAAGATTATTAAGGCAAATAAAGCCCTAAGGTTTTAACCAGCGGGGCTTTTTTGATATCATAATAGGGTAATTTTGAAAGGATGATTTGGTGAATAACAGCTGGAAAATTCGCGATATCACCATTCCAAACCGAGTTGTTGTTGCGCCGATGGCGGGAGTTTCAAACTCTGCATTCCGCGTTGTCTGTAAGGAATTCGGAGCGGGGCTGGTTGTCTGCGAAATGATTTCTGATCATGGGATCATTTATGGAAATAAAAAGACATTAAGTATGATGGATGTTGATCCGCGTGAACACCCAATGAGCATTCAAATCTTTGGCGGAAGCGAGGAAACTTTGCTTCAAGCTGCTCAATATATTGATCAACATACCGATGCGGATATTATTGATATTAATATGGGTTGTCCTGTACCTAAAGTAACAAAGACTGATGCAGGTTCGAAGTGGCTACTTGATTCAAACAAGATTTATCAGATGGTTCACGCAGTAGTGCAGAACGTTAAAAAGCCGGTTTCTGTTAAAATGAGAACAGGCTGGGATAAAAAGCATATTTTTGCTGTAGAAAATGCATTAGCTGCTCAAGAAGCAGGCGCAAGCATGATTGCGATGCATGGTAGAACACGTAAACAAATGTATCAAGGTGAAGCTGACTGGGAAGTATTACATGATGTTGCCCAGGTGCTAGATGTGCCTTTTGTGGCTAATGGTGATATTAGAACACCCGAATTAGCTAAAAAAGCATTGGATGAGATCGGTTGTACTGCAATAATGGTCGGTCGTGCTGCCTTAGGTAATCCGTGGATTCTGAAGGATATGGTTCACTATCTTGAAACTGGTGAAAAATTACAACCGCAAACTGTTCGCGAGAAGGTTGAAACGGCCAAACACCAGTTACATGCACTCGTTAAAATTCACGGTGAAAAGCGTGCTGTACCAGAATTTCGACAACAAGCTGCATACTATTTAAAGGGAATTCCCCGTTCGGCCCGTACTCGTGCTAAAATAAATGAGGTCTGGACGCGTCAAGAAGTATATGACTTGCTCGATAATTTTGTTGATGAATATGAAAAAAGAGAAGAAGCTCGTGCTGCACGACGCGCGGTAATGAACAAATAATGGAGGAAAGATAAATTGGCAAAGAATGAAATGAACGACCAATTAATAGTCCGTCGCCAAAAGATGGAAGAATTACGTGAAAACGGAATTGAACCATTTGGCCGAAGAAAATTTGATCGTCAAGATTTGGCAAGTACTTTGGAAGAAAAGTATGGCAATGAAGATAAGGAAGAATTAAACGCTGATATGCCTAAGACCAAAATTGCAGGTCGTATGCTTGCAAAACGTGGTAAGGGTAAGGTTGGTTTTGCTGATCTTTATGACCGTACTGGTAAGATTCAAATTTATGTACGTAAGGATATTGTTGGCGAAGATAACTACAAGATCTTTAAGAAATCTGATATTGGTGATTTCTTAGGTATTGAGGGTGAAGTTATGAAGACTGATACTGGAGAGCTTACTATTAGAGCCCTTCACGTAACTTTCTTATCAAAGGCTCTTCGTCCATTACCAGATAAGTACCATGGTTTAAAGGACGTTGAGGCAATTTATCGTCAACGTTACCTTGATTTGATCACTAACCGTGACAGCTACATGCGCTTTGTTCACCGTACTCAAATCATTCAAGCTATTCGTGACTACTTAAATGGTCAAAACTTCTTGGAGGTTGAAACTCCAGTACTTCACAACATTCCTGGTGGTGCTGAAGCTCGTCCATTTATTACTCACCACAACGCTTTGGATATTAACCTTTACATGAGAATTGCTTTGGAACTTCCACTTAAGCGTTTGATTGTTGGTGATATGGAACGTGTTTACGAAATCGGCCGTGTATTCAGAAACGAAGGTTTGGACACTCACCACAACCCAGAATTTACTGAACTTGAAAGTTACGCAGCATACTGGGACTACCATGATGTTATGGATGAAGCTGAAGGTATTATCCGTGCTGCAGCTAAGGTTGTTTCAGATGACGGTAAGATCACTTACCAAGGTACTGACATTGACTTAGGCAAGCCATTCCGTCGCGTTCACATGGTTGACTTGATCAAGGAAAAGACTGGCGTTGACTTCTGGAAGCCAATGACTCTTGAAGAAGCAACTAAGATTGCGGAAGACCACGACATCCACGTTGAAAAGTTCTGGAAAGTTGGTCACATTATTAACGCCTTCTTTGAAAAGTACTGTGAAGAAACTATTGTTGACCCAACCTTCGTTTACGGTCACCCAGTAGAAATCTCACCACTTGCTAAGAAGAATGCTGACGATCCAAGATTTACTGATCGTTTCGAAATTTACATCATGGGTGAAGAATACGGTAACGCCTTCTCAGAATTGAACGATCCTGACGACCAACGTGAACGTTTCGAAGCTCAAATGGAAGAACGTGAAGCAGGTAACGACGAAGCTGACATGATCGATGAAGATTACCTTCGTGCTATGGAATACGGTATGCCACCTACAGGTGGTTTGGGTATCGGTATTGACCGTTTGGTAATGCTTTTGACTGATGCTCCAGCTATTCGTGATGTTCTTTTGTTCCCAACAATGCGTCCAGAACGTGTTGAAAGCGTAGAAGCTGAAGTTAAGGCTGATATGGAAAAGAAGAATAAAGAAAACAAGTAATATCAAATTTTGATATAAAAATAAATCTCATATCTGTGTTTTGAAACATGGGTATGAGATTTTTTGTTTATTCAAGGACTGTTGACATAAAGGTGCTTTGGTTATAAACTGCAAATGATTTTATTTTTGGAGGGATAGATTTATGAAATTAAAAAAGATTGGATCTCTGTTTTTAGCGTTATTCTTTTTTAGTTTAGTGGCTATAGGATTAACTACTAATCAAGCAGTTAAAGCAGATGATGATGATGAAGATTATCATGCTTCATCTGAACAATTGATAAATAAATTTTTTAATGAGCGTGAATTGTTAAAAAACGGAGCTCGTGCAGAAATTTTAGATGAGTCACAACCTGGGACTTGGTATGAACATACATTTATTATTTACAATGATCAATATCATGATTTTGATCATATGCCTTACGGTACTTATACAATTGCAAATGAAATGTATGTAAAGAATTGGAAAAAGCCAAGTGACCAAAACCTAAGATTGACTTTCTATTCGACTATTAATAATCCTAGAACGGATGCGGCAATTCGAGATAATATTCAAGGCTCCGTTGACATTCCGGCTGGTAAAGACAGCGGATATAGTTTCTGGGTTATTAAGGTTCGTTGTGATAAAGATGGATTAAAAGTTTTATCTCACAAAGATTATGATCACGATCCAGCTTCACCATATTCAGTAAAGCAAGTTAAGAATATTTTCTTAAAGAATTTAACTTTAAAGTCAGCTAAAAAGTCTGCTTTTGTAGGTAATAAACCTAAATTTAAATTTAGCAATATTTCTTTTGTTAACCCTAATATTATTAATGAAGCACGTGGTACTAATTGGAATCGTTCAATGCTTTCACATAAGGGCAAGCTTCCAGTTCACGATTATGATTTTAAAGCACATGTAAGAGTCAATAATTTTAAGCCAAGTAAAAGGAACAGAAATTATGATCTAGTAGACAAAGATGGCGATACCATCGGTGAAATTCATGTGCCTAAGAATTCTAAGAGCGGTACCGGTAATATTAAGTTGGACTTAGAGCTGACCTTTGATAGTTACTATTTTGAAGCTAAGTAATTCAACTTTTTCTCAAAAAGTATTTGCAAAGAGAATAATCTTTGCTATAATACTTTTTGTATCGCGGAAGTAGTTCAGTGGTAGAACATCACCTTGCCATGGTGGGGGTCGCGGGTTCGAATCCCGTCTTCCGCTCCGAGATGAAGAGCTCACGAATGTGAGCTTTTTTTGTGCCTAAAATAAATTTATCTTTTTTGATAAAAAGGTCTTGCAAAGAAAAATGTATTTGCTATAATAATACCTGTTGTCGCGGAAGTAGTTCAGTGGTAGAACATCACCTTGCCATGGTGGGGGTCGCGGGTTCGAATCCCGTCTTCCGCTCCAAGACAAAAGCTCATCTTTGGATGAGCTTTTTATTTTTCCATATATGCAGTTTTAGATGTAAGAAAACTTTTTGAATTTTTTACAAAAAACTATTGCAATGTATCAGATACCTGCTATAATAATATCTGTTGTTGCGGAAGTAGTTCAGTGGTAGAACATCACCTTGCCATGGTGGGGGTCGCGGGTTCGAATCCCGTCTTCCGCTCCAAGATAGAAGGCTCACCAAGTGGTGAGTCTTTTTTTACGGGAAATAGCTCAGTTTGGTAGAGCGCTACGTTCGGGACGTAGAGGTCGCCGGTTCAAGTCCGATTTTCCCGATATACAAGCTATCCGTTTGGGTAGCTTTTTTCTTTTTGTTATAATATCTTTTAAAACTTAAAGGGAGATTAAAAATGACGGCAACTACTGAAGAAAAATACAAATTATTAGTGGAGCAAGCTAGAGCTTTGATTGAGGGAGAAGATGATTGGATTGCTAATACAGCTAATTTATCTGCTCTTTTGTTTAATTCGTTAAATGATGTGAATTTTGCAGGTGTTTATCGCTATGAAAATGATGAACTGATATTGGGTCCATTTCAGGGGATGCCAGCATGTGTTCATATTCAAATGGGAAAAGGTGTTTGTGGTACGGCTGCACAAGCAAAAACAACGCAGATTGTTAAGGATGTACATGAATTTGCTGGTCACATTGCTTGTGATAGTGCTTCAAATTCGGAAATCGTTGTACCAATTTTTAATCAGGGAAAACTTTGGGGCGTCTTTGATTTTGATTCGACCAAGCTAGCTAATTTTGACGAAATTGATAAAAAGTATTTAACTGAAATAGCGAAAGCAATTTTTGCGTAATTATTAGAATTGGACATAATGAAGTTGAAGATAAGTCAAATTGTTTTACTTACTGACAAAAGAAAAGTAAAATACCATAACGTATTTTAAAGGGTGGTGTTTGTATGGAAAATTCATATAGTAAGAGCGTTAATCAAGTATTGAAAATTGCACGTGAACAAGCACAAAATTTTCATCATCGCTTGATTGGCACAGAACATGTTTTATTGGCTCTAGTAATTGAAACTGACGGTGAAGCAGGAAAAATCTTGCGTTCATGGGGATTAACACCAACTGCAGTACGTGAAGAAATTGAACGTTATACAGGTTATGGCTCTGCCCCTAAGGCAAGCTACATGGAAATGTCACCACGTTTGAGTTTAGCTTTGGATTATGCTAGAAGACGAGCTAATGACGATGGAGTTAAGGAAGTTAACACTAATCATGTTTTGCTGGGAATTACTGCAAGTGAGCAGGTTTTATCAGCAATGATTTTGAAAAACTTGAATGTTGATATTCCTCGTCTGCAGCAGGATGTTGAAGACAGTTTGAGTCAAGACCAAGACTTTGGTGATTCAGCTAATTGGCTGGGTGATGATAACACGACGACTGGTCAAAAGAAGAGCAAGAGCACTACTCCTAACTTAGATAAGGTAGCAGTTAATTTAAATCAACGTGTGCGTAATGGCGAGATTGATCCGGTGATTGGCCGTGACCAAGAAATTAAGCGTGTGATTCAAATTTTGTCTCGACGGACTAAGAATAATCCTGTTTTAGTTGGTGAACCAGGAGTTGGTAAGACTGCTGTTGCTGAAGCGATTGCAACTGAGATTGTCAACAAAAAAGTGCCACAGGATATGCTTAAGAAACGGGTAATGGCCTTAAATTTAGGTAGTTTGGTTGCTGGGACTAAGTATCGTGGTGAGTTTGAAGACAGAATGAAGAAAATCCTGAACGAAGTCACCAAGGATGGCAATGTCATTCTCTTTGTTGATGAAATGCATACTTTAATTGGTGCTGGTGGTGCTGAAGGTGCAATTGATGCTTCTAATATCTTGAAGCCTTCGCTTGCTCGTGGCGATATTCAAATGATTGGTGCAACTACTTTTAATGAATATCAAAAGTACATTGAAAAAGATCAAGCTTTGGCACGTCGTTTTCAACAAGTGCGCTTAAGTGAGCCTTCAAGAGATGATACTTTGACAATTATGCGTGGCTTGAAGTCGAAATATGAAAAGTTCCATCATGTGACTATTTCTGATGAGAGCTTGAAGGATGCAGTTGATTTGTCAACGCGCTATATTTCGGATCGCTTTTTGCCAGATAAGGCGATTGACTTAGTAGATGAAGCTAGTGCCGCAGTTAAGATTCGTAATAACATTAGCAATGATGCTGAGCTAGAAAAAGTTAATGAGCAAATTAAGAAACTGATTACGCAAAAGAATATGTCTGCCGCTAGTCAAAACTTTGTTAAAGCTGCTCAATTGCAGGATGAGCAGAACAACTTAGAAATGCAACGTGAAGCAATGGTAGAGAAGTTGAAAGACAAAGTTAGTGCTAAAGCTGTGGTTGAGCCAGAAGATATTGCTAAAGTGGTTTCCGACTGGACTGGCGTCCCTGTTACCCAGATGAAACGCAATGAATCACGGCAGCTAGCTAACCTGGAAAAGATTTTACACCAACGTGTTATTGGGCAAGATAAGGCTGTTTCAGCAGTTGCCCGTGCTATTCGTCGTAGTAGAAGCGGGATTAAAGATGAACGTCGTCCGATTGGTTCCTTCTTGTTCCTAGGTCCAACTGGTGTTGGTAAGACAGAACTAGCTAAGTCAGTTGCAGCAGCAATGTTTGGCTCGGAAGACAATTTGATTAGGCTAGATATGTCTGAATATATGGACCAAATTGCTTCAAGCAAATTAATTGGCTCGGCACCAGGCTATGTCGGTTATGAAGAAGGCGGTCAATTATCTGAAAAGGTTCGTCGTCATCCGTACTCGGTTATTTTGCTTGACGAAGTAGAAAAAGCTCATCCAGATGTCTTTAACTTGCTTTTGCAGGTTTTAGATGAAGGATTTTTGACTGACTCCAAAGGTAGAAAAGTCGACTTTAGAAATACAATTATAATCATGACTTCTAATTTAGGTTCTCGTTCGCTCTTTGATAATAAGGCGGTCGGCTTCAATGCAGATAATGCAGATCCAGCCAAGGCGAGATCAGCTAAAGTTGAACAAGCAATCAAACAATTCTTCCGCCCAGAATTTTTAAACAGAATCGATGAAACTATTATTTTCGATGAACTAGATAAGAAGCAGCTGCGCAATATTGTAACTTTGTTAACGCACAAGCTGGTAGTTCGTTTGCAAAAGAAGGGTATCGAATTGAAGCTATCACGGGCAGCACTGGATCAGATTGCACAAGATGGTTATGATCCAGAAAATGGTGCTCGACCATTGAGAAGAGCAATTCAAAATGATATTGAAGACAAGATTGCCGAGATGTTGATTGTAGGCGAAGTTAAGTCAGGCGACACTTTGAAAATTGGTAGTCAGCATGGACATTTAAAATTTGAAGTAGTTAATCCGAAAAAAGAAACTGTAAAAGTCAAGTGATATTGGTGCTATACCTTGACAAAATGCTGAAAATATAATATAATTTTTGCTGATTTAAAAAGACTGAGATTCAGGATTTTGCTGATCTATTGTCCAGCAAAATGATAAAGGACAAAAACGACAATTGTTGTTTTTGTCTTTTTTATGCCTAAAATTGCAGTTTTTTGAATTTGTAACAGAAATGTAATATTTGCTTTCTTAGACAGAAAGGATGTTTTTCCTTGTTAAATGGACACGTAGTGAACTACGGTAAACATCGAACTAGACGTAGCTTCTCCCGCATTAAAGAAGTATTGAAGCTGCCTAACTTAACTGATGTTCAAACCGAATCATATAAGTGGTTTCTTGATAAAGGCATTAAAGAAGTCTTTGACGACATTATGCCAATTAGTGATTTCTCAGGTAAGCTTTCATTAGAGTATGTTGGCTATAAATTGCAAAAGCCTAAGTATACCGTTGATGAAGCTCGTAATCATGATGCAACTTATGCTGCACCAATGCACGTTACCTTGAAGCTTACTAACCAAGAAACTGGTGAAATTAAGACTCAAGATGTTTTCTTTGGCGATTTGCCATTAATGACCGAATCAGGTTCATTTATTGTTAACGGTGCTGAAAGAGTTATCGTTTCACAATTGGTAAGATCACCAGGTGTATATTACACTGGCGACTATGACAAGAATGGTCGTCAAATCTTTGGTACTACTGTTATTCCTAACCGTGGTGCTTGGCTTGAATATGAAACCGACGCAAAGAACGTTTCATTTGTTCGTGTAGACCGTACTCGTAAATTGCCTCTTACTGTATTGATTAGAGCAATGGGTATTGGCTCTGACAGTGACATTATTGATATGTTTGGTCAAAGTGATACTTTGCAATTCACTTTGGACAAGGATGTTCATAAGAACCCAGCTGACTCACGTGTAGCTGAAGCCTTAAAGGATATCTATGAAAGACTTCGTCCAGGTGAACCAAAGACTACTGATTCTTCACGTTCACTTTTGTATGCCCGTTTCTTTGATCCACGTCGTTACGATTTAGCACCTGTAGGTCGTTACAAGATCAATAAGAAGCTTTCACTTAAGAACCGTTTATACGGTCAAACTTTAGCTGAAACTTTAGCTGATCCAGATACTGGGGAAATTGTTGTTAAGAAGGGTACTGTAGTTACCCACGAAGTAATGGATAAGTTAGCTCCATACCTTGATCGTGATGACTTTAAGATGGTAACTTACCAACCTTCAAAGGAAGGCGTATTACCAGATCCTATTACAGTTCAAGAAATTAAGGTTTACTCAAAGGTAGACCCTGAACGTGAAGTTAAATTAATGTCAAATGGTCATATTGCTGATAACGTTAAGCATTTGACTCCAGCTGATGTTTTAGCTTCAATCAATTACTTCTTTGCATTGCAAGATGAAATTGGTACTACTGATGATATCGACCACTTGGGTAACCGTCGTATTCGTCGTGTTGGTGAACTTCTTCAAAACCAATTTAGAATTGGTTTGGCACGTATGGAACGTGTTGTTCGTGAAAGAATGTCAATCCAAGATCCTTCAACAGTTACTCCACAACAATTGATCAACATTCGTCCAATTGTTGCAAGTATTAAGGAATTCTTTGGTTCATCACAACTTTCACAGTTTATGGATCAACATAACCCATTAGGTGAATTGACTCATAAACGTCGTATGTCAGCCTTAGGGCCTGGTGGTTTGACCCGTGACCGTGCTGGTTATGAAGTTCGTGACGTTCACTATACTCACTATGGTCGTTTGTGTCCTATCGAAACTCCAGAAGGTCCTAACATTGGGTTGATCAACTCACTTGCTTCATATGCGATTATTAATAAGTATGGTTTTATCGAAACCCCATACCGTCGTGTTTCTTGGAAGGACCACAAGGTTACTGATAAGATCGACTATTTGACTGCTGACGAAGAAGATAATTACATTATCGCTGGTGCCAACACTCCATTGAATGATGATGGTTCATTTAAGGAGAAGTTGATCTTGGCTCGTCAAAAGGAAGATAACGTCGAAGTTTCTCCAGATAAGATTGACTACATGGACGTTATTCCTAAGCAAGTTGTTTCTGTCGCTTCAGCATGTATTCCATTCCTTGAAAACGATGACTCTAACCGTGCTTTGATGGGTGCCAACCAGCAACGTCAGGCTGCACCATTAATTAATCCGCATGGTTCACTTGTTGGTACTGGTATGGAATACCGTGCCGCCCACGATTCAGGTGCTGCTTTAATTGCTAAGGCTGCTGGTGTAGTTGAATACGTTGATGCTAATGAAATCCGTATTAGACGTGAAGATGGTACTTTGGACAAATACACACTTGAAAAGTACCGTCGTTCAAATAACTCTAAGTCATACAACCAAACTCCTAATGTTAAATTAGGTGATCAGGTTGACAAGAGTGATGTAATTGCTAACGGTCCAACTATGGATCATGGCGAACTTGCTTTAGGTCAAAACCCATTGATTGCCTTCATGACTTGGAATATGTACAACTATGAAGATGCCATCATGCTTTCTGAACGATTAGTTAAGGATGATGTTTATACTTCAATCAGTATTGAAGATTATGAATCAGAAGCTCGTGACACTAAGTTAGGTCCAGAAGAAATTACTAGAGAACTTCCTAATATTGGTGAGGATGCTTTGAAGGATCTTGATGCTGATGGTATCGTTCGTGTTGGTGCAGAAGTCCACGATGGCGACATTTTGGTAGGTAAGGTAACTCCTAAGGGTGTAACTGAATTATCTGCTGAAGAAAGATTACTTCACGCTATTTTCGGTGAAAAAGCTCGTGAAGTTCGTGATACTTCACTTCGTGTACCACACGGTGGTGGCGGTATTGTTCAAGACGTTAAGGTTTATACTCGTGAAGCCGGCGATGAACTTTCACCAGGTGTTAACACAATGGTTCGTGTTTACATCGCTCAAAAGAGAAAGATTCAAGTTGGGGACAAGATGTCTGGTCGTCACGGTAACAAGGGTACTGTTGCTGCAGTTGTTCCAGAAGAAGACATGCCATACTTACCAGATGGTACTCCAGTAGATATTTGTTTAAACCCAATGGGTGTTCCATCACGTATGAACATCGGACAGCTTCTTGAATTGCACTTAGGTGCAGCTGCTCGTCAATTGGGCATTCACGTTGCAACACCAGTATTTGATGGTGCTGACGAAAATGACGTTTGGGACACAGTTCGTCAAGCAGGTGTTGATAAAGATGGTAAGACCGTTGTTTATGATGGTCGTACCGGTGAACCATTCCACAACCGTGTATCTGTAGGTGTTATGCACTACTTGAAGTTGACCCACATGGTTGACGACAAGATCCACGCACGTTCAATTGGGCCTTACTCATTGGTTACTCAACAACCACTTGGTGGTAAAGCACAATTTGGTGGTCAGCGTTTTGGTGAAATGGAAGTTTGGGCCCTTGAAGCTTATGGTGCTGCTTACACATTGCAAGAGATTTTGACTTATAAGTCAGATGACGTTGTTGGTCGTGTAAAGGCATATGAAGCTATTGTTAAGGGTGAAAAGATTCCTAAGCCAGGTGTTCCAGAATCATTCCGTGTTCTTGTTAAGGAACTTCAATCATTAGGTTTGGATATCCGTGTTCTTGATATGAACCATAATGAAATTGAACTTCGTGATATGGATGAAGACTCAAGTGAACACTTGAACATCGATACTTTGTCACGGATGGCAGAAGAGCAAGAAAAGAAGAAGTTAGCCGAAGAAACTGGAAAATCAGAAGATAAAGACAGTAAAGAAAATGCAGATAAGCCGGTAGCTCCTGCAGATGAGTCTGACGATAAAGTTTCTAAATAGTAGGAGGTTAAACTTTTGATCGACGTAAATAAGTTTGAAAGTATGCAAATTGGTCTTGCATCACCTAACAAGATCAGAAGCTGGTCATATGGTGAAGTTAAAAAGCCAGAGACCATCAACTACCGTACTTTAAAGCCTGAAAAAGATGGCTTATTTGATGAGAGAATTTTTGGACCAACAAAAGATTGGTCATGTGCTTGTGGTAAGTACAAGGGCGTTAGATACCGTGGTATCGTTTGTGACCGTTGTGGTGTTGAAGTTACTTCTTCAAAGGTAAGAAGAGAACGTATGGGTCATATTGAATTGGCTGCACCTGTAACTCACATTTGGTACTTTAAGGGTATCCCATCAAGAATGGGATTAGTTTTGGACATTTCTCCAAGATTACTTGAAGAAGTTATTTACTTTGCTGCATACATTGTAATTGATCCAGGTGATACTGACCTTGAACCTAAGCAATTATTAACTGAAGCTGAATACCGTGAACAAAAAGCTAAGTACGGTAACCGTTTTGAAGCTAAGATGGGTGCTGAAGCTGTTCGCGATTTGCTTAAGAAAGTTGACCTTGATAAAGAAGTTAAGGATTTGAAGAAAGAACTTCAAACTGCCACTGGTCAAAAACGTACGCGTGCAATTAGACGGTTAGATATCTTGGATGCCTTCAAGAATTCAGGTAACAAGCCTGAATGGATGGTAATGGATGCCGTTCCAGTAATTCCACCAGATCTTCGTCCAATGGTTCAACTTGAAGGTGGCCGTTTTGCAACTTCAGATTTGAACGATTTGTACAGACGTGTAATCAACCGTAACAACCGTTTGAAGAGATTGCTTGATTTGAACGCACCTAATATTATTGTTCAAAACGAAAAGCGTATGCTTCAAGAAGCTGTTGATGCTTTAATTGATAACGGTCGTCGTGGTCGTCCAGTTGTTGGACCAGGTAACCGTCCATTGAAGTCACTTTCACATATGCTTAAGGGTAAGCAAGGACGTTTCCGTCAAAACTTGCTTGGTAAGCGTGTTGACTACTCTGGTCGTTCAGTTATCGATGTTTCACCAAAATTGAAGTTCTATCAATGTGGTGTGCCACGTCCAATGGCTTTGGAATTGTTCAAGCCATTTGTAATGCATGAATTAGTTAAACGTGGAATTGCATCAAACATCAAGAATGCTAAGCGTAAGATTGACCGTGAAGATGACGATATCTGGGATGTACTTGAAGATGTGATTAAGGAACGTCCAGTTCTTTTAAACCGTGCACCTACTCTTCACCGTTTGAGTATTCAAGCCTTTGAGCCAATCTTGGTACCAGGTAAGTCAATTAGACTTCACCCATTAGCTTGTGAAGCCTACAATGCCGACTTCGATGGTGACCAGATGGCTATTCACGTACCACTTTCTGATGAAGCTGTTGCTGAATCAAGATTGTTAATGTTGGCTGCTCACCACATTTTGGCTCCTAAGGATGGTAAGCCAATTGTTACTCCATCGCAGGATATCGTTTTGGGTAACTACTGGTTAACTCAGGCCGAACGTGGTCGTGAAGGTGAAGGTATGATCTTCAGCTCACCAGCAGAAGCTGCTGTAGCTTACGAAAATGGCGATATTCACTACCATACCATTATTGGTATGTCTGCAGATGCTATGCCTAAAAAGCCATGGCCTAAGGGACATGAACACGGCATCTTTATTACCACTTATGGTAAGATTGTCTTCAATCAATTGTTCCCAGATGATTACTTCTATATCAATGAACCAACTGAAGAGAACTTGAACAATCCGTTGGATGCTAAGTACTTCTTAGGTGAAGGCGAAGAGATTGATAAGAAGATCGATGAAGTAGGCGATGATTTAATCGCTAGTCCATTTAAGGGAAGCTTCTTGTCAGATTCTATTGCTACTATTTACAAGTATTACAAGGTTCAAAGAACTTCAGAATACTTGGATGATTTGAAGAAGTTAGGCTACACTAGCTCAACTACTTCAGGTATTACTATTGGTATGACTGACGTTCCAGAAATCCAAGATAAGGATGAAAAGGTAGCCAAGGCACGTAAACAAGTTGATGTTGTTTCTAAGCAATTTAGACGTGGTTTGATTACTGAACAAGAACGTCACGACCGAGTAATTAGTATTTGGAATGCATGTAAGGACAAGATCCAAAACGAAATTGCACAAATTCACGCACCTCGTAATCCAATTTCAATCATGGCAGACTCAGGTGCCCGTGGTAACATTTCTAACTTTACTCAGTTAGCCGGTATGCGTGGTTTGATGGCCACTCCTAACGGTGGTTTGTTCGAAATTCCTGTTACTTCAAACTTTAAGGAAGGTTTGTCAGTATTGGAATTGTTCATGTCCACTCACGGTGCTCGTAAGGGTATGACTGATACTGCATTAAAGACTGCTCAGTCAGGTTACTTGACTCGTCGTTTGGTTGATGTTGCTCAGGACGTTATTATTCGTGATGACGATTGTGGTACTGATCGTGGTATTACAGTTAGTGCCATCATGGAAGGTGACGAAATGATCGAACCACTATTTGACCGTTTGGTTGGTCGTTTCACTGCTGAGACTGTTAAAGATCCTGAAACTGGCGAAACTATTGTCGGCAGAGATGTCATGATGGATGAAAACATGGCACACAAGATTTGTGATGCAGGTGTAACTCACGTTAAGATTCGTTCAATTCTTACCTGTGATACTCCTCACGGCGTATGTCGCAAGTGTTACGGTATGAACCTTGCTACTGGTGAAGAAGTTGAAGTTGGTGAAGCAGTTGGTACTGTTGCTGCTCAATCAATTGGTGAACCAGGTACTCAGCTTACTTTGAGAACTTTCCACAACGGTGGTGTTGCCGGTGCTGAAGATATCACTCAAGGTTTGCCTCGTGTGCAAGAATTGTTTGAAGCACGTAACCCTAAGGGTCGTGCAACCATTTCTGAAGTTGATGGTGTAATTGATTCAATTCAAGAAAACCCAGCAGAACATACTCGTGAAATTACTGTTAAGGGTAAGATTGATACTAGAAGCTACAGTGTTCCTTATACAGCTTCAGTTGCTGTTAGCGAAGGTGACTACGTTCATCGTGGTGACAAGTTAACTCTTGGTTCTGTTGATCCTAAGGAATTGATTCAAGTTACTGATACATTAACTACTGAAAAGTACATCTTAGCTGAAGTTCAAAAGGCTTATAGAATGCAGGGTGTAGACATTGCCGACAAGCACGTTGAAGTGTTAACTCGTCAAATGCTGCAAAAGGTTCGTGTCCTTGATCCAGGTGAAACTGACATCTTGCCAGGTGAAGTTATGGATATTGTTCAATTTAGAGACCGCAACAAGGAAGTTATTATTTCTGGTGGTATTCCAGCAACTGCTCAAAGCGTTATCTTGGGTATTACTAAGGCTGCTTTGGAAACTAACAGTTTCTTGTCAGCTGCTTCATTCCAGGAAACCACACGTGTTCTTACTGATGCATCTATTAGAGGTAAGAATGATCCACTTCTTGGACTTAAGGAAAACGTTATTATCGGTAAAATTATTCCAGCTGGTACTGGTATGCCTGTATACCGCAGCATGGAACCTGAAGCTGACGTTAAGAAGCCAGATTCAGTATACTCAATTGCTGATATTGAAAAGCAAATGAAAGAAAAGGATAAAGCTAAGCAAGACTAAGCTTTATTGAAAATAAATAAGCATTTCCAATCTTTTAAGAGCGGGAATGCTTATTTTTTGTCTAAAAAATTAATTGGGTTAGTACTAATCCTAGGAAAATATATGGAATAAATGGATAGCGATGGTTAATAGGAGTTTTTTCAATAAGAAAAATTGCAATTACCAAGATTGAAGCAAATAGAAAAACTAAATTGGCAAATGATGGGGTGAAGTAGCAAGCGATAATTAAGTAAATTAATAAATCGCCTAGCCCCATTTTTCTTTGCATTATGCTATAGCTAAAAATTCCTAGCAATAATGTAAAAGAGATCCAGTCGATTAATGTAAAAGCTGCAAATTGGTTGAATAAAATCGCAACGCTAATGGCTGGAATTAGTAGGAGAAGATCAAATTCTTGCTTTTGATAATCAAAGATTGCAACGACTAAAAGCGAAAAAAGCAAAATAGCGGTAATAATGTCCTGTGTCTTACTAAAATCGAGTAAACAAAAGGCAAAGCCGCCAATTAATTCAAATAAAAATAATTCAACTGGAATTTGTTGATAACAATAACGACATTTTCCTTGAAGAAAAAGATAAGATAATAATGGAATTTCATCCAAAATTGATAATTCAAGGTGACAGTTGTTGCACTGAGAACGTGAGTAAATAAAATTTTTATCATTCCAGTGCTCGTAAACTACTGCTGCGTGAGAAGCCAAGCAACTTCCAATTATAAAGTTAGTAAAAATAAATAAGTATTTCAAAAAAACACCTCCACTATTTATTACGCAAAAATAGCCGATTTTTCTTTTTTTATTTTGAAAAAGTTTGCTTTCTGCTTAAAACCGAGTACAATAGTCTTTGTATGTTTTGAACAGTCTATTCGTGAGTAAAAAAGAAACTCCCGGATGTGTGAACAAAATAGTATTTTAGGAGGAAAAATTAATGCCAACCATTAATCAATTGGTAAGAAAAGGCCGTCATTCAAAGGTCACTAAGTCAAAGTCACCTGCTTTGAATTACAGCTACAACAGTATGAAGAAGGAATCAGTATTCAACCCAGCTCCACAAATGCGTGGTGTTGCAACTCGTGTTGGTACTATGACTCCAAAGAAGCCTAACTCAGCTTTACGTAAGTACGCTCGTGTTCGTCTTTCAAACTTGATCGAAGTTACTGCTTACATTCCAGGTGAAGGCCACAACTTGCAAGAACACTCAGTTGTATTAATCCGTGGTGGTCGTGTAAAGGACCTTCCTGGTGTACGTTACCACATCGTTCGTGGTGCCCTTGATACTGCTGGTGTTGATGGCAGAAAGCAAAGCCGTTCTAAGTACGGTGCTAAGAAAGATTAAAGGAGGAGTTAAATAATGCCTAGAAAAGGTCACGTAACTAAGAGAGACGTTTTAGCAGATCCAGTTTACAACTCAAAGCTTGTTACTAAGTTGATCAACCACTTAATGGTCGATGGTAAGAGAGCTAAGGCATCTTCAATCCTTTACGATGCTTTCAACATTGTTCAAGACAAGACTGGTAAGGAACCACTTGATGTATTTGAAGAAGCTATGAACAACGTTATGCCAGTTTTGGAAGTTAGAGCTCGTCGTATCGGTGGTTCAAACTACCAAATCCCAGTTGAAGTACGTCCTGAAAGAAGAACTACTTTAGGTTTAAGATGGCTTGTTTCATACGCTCGTTTACGTAACGAACACACTATGGATGAACGTTTAGCTAACGAAATTATCGATGCTTCAAACAACACTGGTTCAGCAGTTAAGAAGCGTGAAGATGTTCACCGTATGGCTGAAGCTAACCGTGCATTTGCACACTACCGCTTCTAATTTGTTCGTTTTAATTTAAGGAGAGAATAATTTATGGCTAACAAGCGTGAATTTCCATTAGCAAAGACACGTAACATTGGTATTATGGCCCACATCGATGCGGGTAAGACTACTACTACTGAACGTATCCTTTACTACACTGGTAAGATCCACAAAATTGGTGAAACTCACGAAGGTGATTCACAAATGGACTGGATGGATGAAGAAAAGGAACGTGGTATCACCATTACTTCTGCAGCTACTACTGCACAATGGAAAGACCACAGAATTAACATCATCGACACCCCAGGACACGTTGACTTCACTATCGAAGTAGAACGTTCACTTCGTGTTCTTGATGGTGCCGTAACTGTTCTTGATGCCCAAGCTGGTGTTGAACCACAAACTGAAAACGTATGGCGTCAAGCTGAAACTTACGGTGTTCCTCGTATTGTTTTCGTTAACAAGATGGATAAGATCGGTGCTGACTTCGATAAGTCAGTTAAGTCATTGCACGAACGTTTAAACGCTAATGCCCATGCTGTTCAAATGCCAATTGGTTCAGCTGACACTTTTGAAGGTGTTATCGACTTAATCAACATGGTTGCCGACATCTACGACGAAGACAAGCTTGGTTCTAAGTGGGATACTGTTCCAGTTCCTGACGAATACAAGGAAGAAGCTGAAGCACGTCGTAACGACTTAATTGAAGCCGTAGCCGATGTTGATGACGGCATCATGGAAAAATTCCTTGGCGGTGAAGAAATTTCTAACGATGAATTAAAGGCAGCTATCCGTAAAGCTACTTTGAACTTGGAATTCTTCCCAGTATATGCTGGTTCAGCATTCAAGAACAAGGGTGTTCAAATGATGCTTGACGGTGTTATTGACTACTTGCCATCACCACTTGACGTTAAGCCTTACGTTGCTCACAATCCTAAGACTGGTGATGAAGTTGAACTTATGGCTGACGATAAGAAGCCATTTGCAGCTCTTGCATTCAAGATCGCTACTGACCCATTCGTAGGTCGTTTGACTTTCATCCGTGTTTACACCGGTTCTCTTGAATCAGGTTCATACGTATTGAACGCTTCAAAGAACAGTCGTGAACGTGTAGGTCGTTTGCTTCAAATGCACGCTAACTCAAGAACTGAAATTCCAGAAGTATTCTCAGGTGATATCGCTGGTGCCATCGGTTTGAAGAACACCACTACTGGTGACTCATTAACTGACCCAGATCACCCACTTATTTTGGAAAGCTTGAAAGTTCCAGATCCAGTTATCCAAGTATCAGTTGAACCTAAGTCAAAGGCTGACCGTGATAAGATGGACGTTGCTTTGCAAAAGCTTACTGAAGAAGACCCAACTTTCCGTGCTGAAACTAACCCAGAAACTGGTCAAACCTTGATTTCAGGTATGGGTGAACTTCACCTTGACATCATGGTTGAACGTATGAGACGTGAATTTAACGTTGATGCTAAGATTGGTGAACCACAAGTTGCTTACCGTGAAACCTTCACCAAGGAAGCTAAAGCACAAGGTAAGTTTGTTCGTCAATCAGGTGGTAAGGGTCAATACGGTGACGTTTGGATTGACTTTACTCCTAACGAAGAAGGTAAGGGTTACGAATTCGAAGATGCCATCGTTGGTGGTGTTGTTCCTCGTGAATTCATTCCTTCAGTTGACCAAGGTTTACAAGAGGCTATGAAGAATGGTGTTCTTGCAGGTTACCCATTGATCGACGTTAAGGCTAAGCTTTACGATGGTAGTTACCACGAAGTCGACTCATCAGAAGCTGCCTTCAAGGTTGCTGCTTCACTTGCTTTGAAGAACGCTGCTTCAAAGGCCGGCGCGGTTATCTTGGAACCAATTATGAAGGTTCAAGTAACTACTCCAGAAGAATACTTAGGTGACGTTATGGGTTCAATCACTGCTCGTCGTGGTACCATGGAAGGTATGGAAGACAGAGCCGGTGCTAAGATCATTAACTCATTTGTTCCACTTTCAGAAATGTTTGGTTACGCAACTACTTTGCGTTCATCAACTCAAGGTCGTGGTACATTTACTATGGTATTTGATCACTACTCACCAACACCTAAATCAATTCAAGCTGACATCATTAAGAAGCGCGGCGGAGATGCTGAATAGCTTCCGTTAAGAACTGATTAATGCAGTTAACTTAATTGAAAACAATTTCATATAAAAAAGAGTTATCATTTTTATTTTGATAACTCTTTTTTTGTAAATAAATTTAAGAAAAAAGTCGTAAACCCTTGATATTTAAGGAGGGACAAAGTACAATAGTCTTTGTGCTTATGGGACAGTGTGCCCTTAAGTGTGAAAATCGTTGTAAAGCGTTGACGCAAAAGGTTGCGGCACGCCAGGCTGCATTGCCACAGTGGCGTGCGGGGAATTTTTGCCGAGCGAGTCATCTTTTAAAGAAGACGTTAAGGAGGTAATTTAATGGCAAGTCAAACAATTCGTATTAGACTTAAGTCTTACGAACATGGTATTCTCGATGAATCAGCTGCTAAGATCGTAGCTACTGCAAAGAGAACTGGTGCTGAAATTTCAGGTCCAGTTCCTCTTCCAACAGAAAGAACTTTATTCACAGTTCTTCGTTCACCACACAAGAACAAGGACTCACGTGAACAATTCGAAATGCGCACTCACAAGCGTTTAATCGATATTTTGAATCCAACACCAAAGACTGTTGATTCATTAATGAAGCTTGATCTTCCAAGCGGTGTAGACATCGAAATTAAACTGTAATTTAAATAGAAAGAGGTGTAAACATGACCAAAGGAATCTTAGGAAGAAAAGTTGGTATGACTCAAATCTTTACTAAAGATGGTGTCCTTGTTCCTGTAACTGTTGTTGAAGCAACTCCTAACGTTGTTATGCAAGTTAAAACTGTTGAATCAGACGGTTACGAAGCAGTTCAATTAGGTTACCAAGACAAGCGTGAAGTTTTGAGCAACAAACCAGAAAAAGGTCATGCTGATAAAGCAAAGACTTCGCCTAAGCGCTTCATTCGGGAAATCCGCGGTGTTGAGCTTAAGGACTATGAAGTTGGCTCAGAAGTTACTGTGGATACATTTAAGGAAGGTGACGTTGTAAACGTTACTGGTACTTCAAGAGGTCATGGATACCAAGGTAACATCAAGCGTTGGGGCCAATCAAGAGGACCAGAAACTCACGGTTCAAGATACCACAGAATTCCTGGTTCAATGGGTTCCATCATTAACCGTGTACCAAAGGGCAAGCGTTTGCCAGGTCACATGGGTGTGAAGAAAGTTACCATTGAAAACTTAGTAATTGAAAAAGTTGTTGCAGACAAGAACGTATTGATGATTAAGGGTAACGTCCCAGGTGCTAAGAACTCATTAATCGTTGTTAAAACTGCTTCTAAAGCTGTAAAGGCTGATAAATAGGAAGGAGGACTAGAATGGCTAATTTAAAAGTTATGGATCAAAACGGTAAAGACTCTGGTGAAGTTACTTTAAACGATAAGGTTTTTGGTATTGAACCAAATGAAAGTGTCGTTTTTGAAGCAATTATTAGACAAAGAGCCGGCAAGCGTCAAGGTACCTCAAAGGTTAAGAATAGATCTGCTGTTCGCGGCGGTGGTAAGAAGCCTTGGAGACAAAAGGGTACTGGTCGTGCTCGTCAAGGTTCTATCAGATCTCCACAATGGCGTGGTGGTGGTACAGTATTTGGCCCAACACCTCGTTCATACGCATACACGATGCCAAGAAAGCAACGTCGTTTGGCTATTAAGTCAGTTCTTTCCCAAAAGATGATTGATAAGGATTTGATCGTTTTAGATAAGTTGACTATGTCAGCACCTAAGACTAAAGATTTAGTATCAATGTTAAACAGCTTAAATGTTGATGGTAAGGTTTTAATTGTTTCAGATGATAACAATGTACAACTTTCCGCAAGAAACTTAGCTAAGGTTAAGGCTGTTCCAGCTAATGGCTTAAACGTTGAAGATGCTGTTAACTATGGCAAGTTGATCTTAGATCAAGATGCTGTTAAGAAGATCGAGGAGGTTTTGGCTTAATGGACGCACGCGATATCATTTTAAGACCTGTCATTACTGAAAAGTCCACGAACTTAATGGATGATAAGAAGTACACATTCGACGTGCTTTTAACTGCAACCAAGACACAAGTTCGCAATGCTGTTGAAGAAATCTTCGATGTTAAAGTTAAGAACGTAAACATTATGAACGTTCGCGGCAAGGACAAGCGAGTAGGTCGTTACACTGGTAAGACCGCTCGTCGTAGAAAGGCTATCGTTACTTTAACTAACGATTCAAACGACATCAAGATTTTCCAAGACGATAACACAGAAGACAACAAGTAATAGGAGGTCAGTCAATTGGCTATTAAGATTTACAAGCCAACCACGAATGGTCGTCGTCATATGACTTCTTCCGACTTTGCTGAGATCACTAAGACAAAGCCTGAAAAGACTTTGCTTGAATCTCAATCACATACTGCAGGTCGTAACTCATATGGTCATATCACTGTAAGACACCGTGGTGGTGGTCACAAACAAAAATACCGTATCATCGACTTTAAGCGTAACAAGGACAACGCAAAGGCAGTTGTAAAGGCTATCGAATACGATCCAAACAGAACTGCTAACATTGCTTTGCTTCACTACACTGATGGTATCAAAGCTTACATCTTAGCTCCTAAGGGCTTAAAAGTTGGCGATGTAGTTGAATCAGGTGATTCAGTTGACATTAAGCCAGGTAACGCTTTGGAATTAAAGAATATCCCAACTGGTACTTCAATTCACAATATCGAATTAAAGCCAGGCAAGGGTGGCCAACTCGTAAGAAGTGCTGGTGCTTCAGCTCAAGTTTTAGGTGCTGATGGTGATTACACTTTAGTAAGATTACAAAGTGGTGAAGTTCGTAAGATTTTGTCATCATGCCGTGCAACTATCGGTACTGTTGGTAATGAACAACACTCATTGATTCAATTAGGTAAAGCTGGTCGTAAGCGTTGGTTGGGCAAGCGTCCACAATCACGTGGTTCTGTAATGAACCCTAACGATCACCCACATGGTGGTGGTGAAGGTAAGGCTCCAGTTGGTCGTCCTCAACCTATGACTCCATGGGGTAAGAAGGCACGTGGTATTAAGACTAGAGATACCAAGAAGGCCAGCGAGAAGTTAATCATTCGTCACCGTAAAGGTAGCAAGTAGTAGAAGGAGGGTTAATTAATGAGCCGTAGTATTAAAAAAGGTCCTTTTGCTGATGCATCATTGTTAAAGAAGGTTGATGCACAAGCAGATGCAGATAAGAAGCAAGTTATTAAGACTTGGTCACGTCGTTCAACTATTTTCCCTTCCTTTGTAGGTTTGACTATAGCTGTTTACGATGGTAGAAAACATGTCCCAGTATATGTAACTGAAGACATGGTTGGTCATAAGTTAGGTGAATTTGTTCCAACAAGAACTTTCCACGGACACAAATCCACTGATGATAAAGCCACAACACAAGCTTAGAGGAAGGAGAAACATCTAAATGGCAGAACAAATTAGTTCAGCTAAGGCTGAAGCAAGAACTGTTCGCATCGCTCCAAGAAAAGCTCGTTTAGTCGTTGACTTAATTCGTGGCAAGAGCGTTGCTGAAGCATTAGCAATCTTGGAATTTACGCCTAGAGCTGCTTCCCCAATCGTTGAAAAAGTTTTGCGTTCAGCTATTGCTAACGCAGAACATAACTACGATCTTGAAAGTGCAAACCTTTACGTATCAGAAGCTTATGTAAATGAAGGTGCAACTTTGAAGAGATTCCGCCCACGTGCTAAGGGTATGGCTTCTCCAATTAACAAGAGAACCAGTCACGTAGTTGTAGTAGTTTCAGAAAAGAACGATTAAGGGAGGTATATTAATGGGTCAAAAGATTAACCCAAACGGTTTTCGTCTCGGTGTTATCCGTGATTGGGAATCAAAATGGTATGCTGACAAGGGATACAAAGAAACTTTAAATGAAGACCTTCAAATCAGAAAATTTATTTCAGAAAAGTTGAAGGATGCCTCAGTATCTACTGTTGAAATTGAACGTGCAGCTAACAGAATCAACATTTCAATTCATACTGCTAAGCCAGGTATGGTAATTGGTAAAGGTGGTTCTGAAGTTGAAGCTTTGAGAAAACAATTAAATGCTTTAACTGGTAAGCAAGTTCACATTAATATTGTTGAAATTAAGAAACCAGATCTTGATGCTAAGTTAGTAGCAGATAGTATTGCTCGTCAACTTGAAGCTCGTATTGCTTTCAGACGTGCTATGCGTCAAGCTACTCAAAGAGCTATGCGTGCTGGTGCCAAGGGTATTAAGGTTCAAACTTCAGGTCGTTTGAACGGTGCCGATATGGCAAGAAGAGAATGGCACACAGAAGGTCGTGTTCCATTACAAACTTTGAGAGCTGATATTGATTACGCTTGGGTAAATGCCTTCACTACTTATGGTGAAATTGGTGTTCAAGTTTGGATCAACCGTGGCGAAATCTTACCTACTCGTAAGAATAAGCCAGCTTCAAAGCCAGCGAAGGGAGGAAATAGATAATGCCTTTAGTACCAAAGCGAGTAAAACACCGTCGTGAATTCCGTGGTAAGATGCGTGGTGCTGCTAAGGGTGGTAAATATATTGCCTTTGGTGAATATGGTCTTGAAGCCCTCGAATCACATTGGATTACTAACCGTCAAATCGAAGCAGCTCGTGTTGCTATGACTCGTTACATGAAACGTGGCGGTAAGGTTTGGATCAGAATTTTCCCTCAAAAGTCATACACTGCTAAAGGTGTTGGTGTACGTATGGGTTCAGGTAAAGGTGCACCAGCAGGTTGGGTAGCTGTAGTTAAGAGAGAAAAGATTATGTTCGAAATTGGTGGTGTTGATGAAGCAACTGCTCGTGAAGCTTTACGTCTTGCTTCAACTAAGTTACCAATTAAGACTAAGTTTGTAACTAGAAGTTCGGAAGTAGGTGGCGAATCTAATGAAGGCTAAAGATATCAGAGCATTAACCACTGATGAAATGTTAGAAAAAGAAAAGCAATACAAAGAAGAACTCTTCAATTTGCGTTTCCAACAAGCAACGGGTCAATTAGAAAATACCGCTCGCTTGAGCAAAGTCCGCAAGAATATCGCCAGAATCAAGACTATTCTGAGCGAAAAAGCGTTAGAAAACAATTAATGGAAGGGAGCTATTAACTTGAGCGAAACAAACGAAAGAAATCGTCGTCACGTATACCAAGGTCGTGTAGTTTCTGATAAGATGGACAAGACTATCGTTGTAGTTGTTGACACTTACAAGAACCACCCTGTTTACAACAAGCGTATTAGATATTCAAAGAAGTACTACGCACAAGACGAAAATAACGAAGCTAAAGTTGGCGATACTGTACGTATCATGGAAACCCGTCCATTATCTCGTAAGAAGCGCTTCCGTTTAGTAAAGATTGTTAAGAAATCTGTTTAATTTGCGGATTTAGTGAGGGGAGGATTACACAGTGATTCAAAACGAATCCCGTTTAAAGGTTGCTGATAACTCTGGTGCCAGAGAACTTTTAGTTATTAGAGTCTTAGGTGGTTCAAAGCGTAAGACCGGTAACATTGGTGACATCGTAGTATGTACTGTTAAACAAGCAACACCAGGTGGCGTTGTCAAAAAAGGCGACGTTGTAAAAGCTGTTATTGTTAGAACTAAATCAGGTGCACGTCGTGAAGATGGTTCATACATCAAGTTCGACGAAAATGCTGGCGTAATTATCAACGCAGACAAGAGCCCACGTGGTACTCGTATCTTTGGGCCAGTTGCACGTGAGTTACGTGAGAACGACTTTATGAAGATCGTCTCTCTTGCTCCTGAAGTCTTATAATTGATAGTGAGGTGCACTGATGTTCGTTAAAACTGGTGACAAAGTAAAAGTTATTGCCGGAAAAGATAAAGGTAAAGAAGGTACTGTTCTTTCTGTTAACGTTAAGAAAAACCGTGTAGTGGTTAAGGGCGTTAACAAGATTAAGAAGCACCAAAAGCCTTCACAAAGCAATGCTAATGGTGGTGTAGTTGAATCAGAAGGTTCAATTCACGCATCAAACGTTAAAGTAATTAGTAGTAAAAAAGAAGATAAGTAGAAGGGAGGACACACATGGCAAGTTATTTAGCTAAGGAATACAACGAAAAGGTAGCTCCTGCATTAGAAGAAAAGTTTAACTACAAGTCATCTATGCAAGTACCTAAGATCGACAAGATTGTTTTAAACATGGGTGTTGGTGATGCAGTTTCTAACGCCAAGAACTTAGATGAAGCAGTTGAAGAATTAACTTTGATCTCAGGTCAAAAGCCATTAATCACTAAGGCCAAGAAATCAATCGCTAACTTCCGTTTACGTGAAGGTATGTCTATCGGTGCTAAGGTAACTCTTAGAGGCGACAGAATGTACGATTTCTTGTACAAGTTAATCAATGTTTCTCTTCCACGTGTTCGTGACTTCCGTGGTGTATCAACTCGTTCATTTGATGGTCGTGGTAACTACACTTTAGGTATTAAAGAACAATTGATTTTCCCAGAAATCGATTTTGATAAGGTAAACCGCACTAGAGGTTTAGATATTGTTATCGTAACTACTGCCAACACTGATGAAGAAGCTCGTGAACTTTTGACTCAATTTGGTATGCCGTTTGCAAGATAGTGGAGGACATTAATGGCTAAAACATCACAAAAAATCAAAAATCGTCGTCCTGCTAAGTTCTCTTCACGCGAATATACACGTTGCGAGAGATGTGGTCGTCCACACTCCGTATACCGTAAATTCGGGTTATGCCGTATTTGCTTAAAGGAATTAGCACACAAGGGTCAAATCCCTGGTCTTAAAAAGGCTAGTTGGTAGTATACGGTTAGGAGGATAGCTTAAATGGTCATGACAGATCCAATCGCAGATTACTTGACTAGAATCAGAAATGCCAACATGGCAAAACACGATTCAGTTGAAATTCCTGCATCAAACATTAAAAAGTCTATTTCAGAAATTTTGAAACGTGAAGGCTTCATCCGTGATTACGAAGTTGCAGATGATAACAAGCAAGGCGTTATCAAGGTATTCTTGAAATATGGTCCAAATGGAGAACGTGTTATCTCAGGTTTGAAGCGTATTTCTAAGCCAGGTCTTAGAAACTACGTTGGCGCTGAAGACTTACCTAAAGTTCTTAATGGCTTAGGCATTGCCATCGTTTCTACTTCTGCTGGTGTTATTACCGACAAGGAAGCAAGACAAAAGAACGTTGGCGGCGAAGTAATTGCCTACATTTGGTAATACTGACAGAAAGGAGAACAATCAATGAGCCGAATCGGTTTAAAGACTATTGAAGTCCCTGACAGTGTCACTGTTACCAAGGAAGGCGACAATATTACTGTTAAGGGCCCAAAGGGTGAATTAACTAGATACTTCGATCCAAAGATTAAGTTTGAACAAAAAGATGGTGAAATTAACTTTTCACGTTCAAGCGAAAGCGACAAAGCACTTCACGGTACTGAAAGAGCTAACTTAGCTTCAATGATCGAAGGTGTAGTTGACGGTTATAAGAAGACTTTGAAGTTAATCGGTGTTGGTTACCGTGCACAAGCACAAGGCAACAAGATTACTTTAAATGTTGGTTATTCACACCCAGTTGTATTGACTGCACCAGAAGGTGTTTCTGTAAAGGCAACTTCAGCAACTGATGTAGAAGTTGAAGGTGTTTCAAAGCAAGATGTTGGTCAATTTGCAGCTGAAATCCGTGCCGTACGTCCACCAGAACCTTATAAGGGTAAAGGTATTCGTTATGTTGATGAATACGTACGTCGCAAGGAAGGTAAGACTGGTAAGTAATAAGTAGTTATTTTTGAGGTGAAATTGTGATTTCTAAACCAGATAAAAACAAGTTACGCTTAAAGCGTCATAGACGTATTCGTGGAAAAATTTCTGGTACTGCTGAGCGCCCACGCTTAAGCATTTTTCGTTCAAATAAAAACATCTACGCTCAATTAATTGATGACGTAGCGGGTGTTACGCTTGCAAGCGCCTCAACTTTGGATGAAAATGTATCAGATGCAACTAAAGTAGAACAAGCTGCTGCTGTAGGTAAGGCAATTGCTGAAGCTGCAAAGGCAAAGAACATTTCTACTGTTGTATTCGACAGAAGTGGTTACTTATACCACGGCCGTGTTCAAGCATTAGCTGATGCTGCTCGTGAAAACGGATTAGATTTCTAGGAAAGGAGAATTAACACATGGCAAACCGCAATGATTCTCGTAACAATCGCAGAAACAAAGACGATATCGAAGATCAATTAGTCGCTGTCAACCGTATTACTAAGGTTGTTAAAGGTGGCCGTCGCATGAGATTTGCTGCTCTTGTTGTTGTTGGCGACAAGAAAGGCCGTGTAGGTTTTGGTACTGGTAAAGCTCAAGAAGTCCCAGAAGCAATCCGTAAGGCTGTAGAAGACGGTAAGAAGAAAATGATCAATGTACCTAAAGTTGGTACTACTATTCCTCATGAAGTTATTGGTCACTACGGTTCAGGTAACATTTTATTGAAACCTGCTGAAGCTGGTTCTGGTGTTGCTGCTGGTGGTGCCGTACGTATCGTTATGGATATGGCTGGTATCTCAGACGTAACTTCAAAGTCACTTGGTTCAAACACTCCAATTAACGTTGTTCGTGCAACTATCGATGGTTTGAAGAAGCTTAGAACTAGTGAAGAAGTTGCAAAACTTCGTCAACCTGAAAGAGCTTAAGATTAGGGAGATCATAGATGACTGATTTAAAGATTACTTTAATTAGAAGTGTTGCTCACCGTCTACCTCAACAAAGAAAGATCGTTAAAGCTCTTGGTTTAGGTAGAGTGGATAGTACTGTTGTTCTTCCAGACAACGCTGCTACTCGTGGTGCATTATTAAAGATTGCTCACTTAATCTCTGTTGAAGAGATTAACAAATAGAATATCAAGGAGGTGCCAAATTAATGAAGCTTCATGAATTACATTCTGCTGAAGGCTCACGTCGCAATAGAAAACGTGTTGGTCGTGGTACTTCAAGTGGTTACGGTAAAACTTCAGGCCGTGGTCAAAAGGGTCAATTAGCTCGTCAAGGCGGTCATACTCGTTTAGGTTTTGAAGGTGGTCAAATGCCATTATTCAGAACTATGCCTAAGCGTGGTTTTAAGAACATTAACCGCAAGGAATATGCAATTGTAAACTTAGATGATTTAAACAAGTTCGAAGACGGCAGTGAAGTAACTGTAGAATCACTTAAAGATAATGGCTTAGTAAAGAAAGAATTGTCAGGTGTTAAGTTACTTGGCAAGGGCGAATTAAAAGTTAAGTTAACTGTAAAGGTTAATAAAGTTTCCGCATCTGCTAAGCAAGCAGTTGAAGCCGCTGGCGGAACTGTTGAGGTGATCTAATGTTTTCGACCTTGAAGAACGCCTTCAAAGATAAAGAAATTAGAAATAAGCTCTATTTCACGCTCTTTATTCTTTTGCTGTATCGGATCGGTGCAAACATTACCGTTCCCGGTGTTAATGCGAAGGCGATCACGCAGGTTGCGCAAACTGGTTTAGTTCCAATGCTGGATACTGTATCTGGTGGTGGACTAGATAACTATTCAATATTTTCTTTGGGTGTTTCTCCTTATATTACGGCTCAGATTGTTATCCAGCTGCTACAGATGGATATTGTTCCTACGTTAGTAGAATGGGGAAAACAAGGTGAAGTAGGTCGACGTAAAACAAATCAAGTAACTAGATATTTAGCATTAGTTGTTGCTTTTATCCAGAGTATTGGTATTACGTTAGGCTTTAACGCTTTAACTCAAATGGGTTTGGTAAAGAATCAAACACCACAGACTTATATAGAAATTGCTATTGTTATGACTGCTGGAACTATGTTATTAACATGGTTGGGTGATGAAATCACTGATAAGGGTCTAGGTAATGGTATCTCAGTAATTATTTTTGCTGGTATTATTGCAAGACTACCAAGTGGTCTATGGCAAATTTATAAGGAAGAAATTATTAATAATAGTGCTAGTGATCGTTGGCAAGGCATTTTGTTCTTCATCGCGGTTATAGTTGCAATCCTTATCGTAACTCAATTTGTTACATGGGTTGAACAAGCTGATCGTCGTATTCCAATTCAATATACGAGAAGAGCGACGATGAGTGGTTCTGAAAGTTTTCTACCATTAAAGGTTAATGTATCTGGAGTTATTCCGGTTATTTTTGCCAGTTCATTTATTGTTACACCGGCAACGATTTTAATGGCCTTTCAAAGAACCCAGGGCGATCAACAATGGTTTAAAGTAATGAACCAAATCTTTAGCTTACAAACTACTCCTGGGGTAATTATCTACACTCTTTTAATTATCTTATTTACATTCTTCTACGCTTTCGTACAGGTCAACCCTGAGAAGCTAGCAGAAAACTTACAAAAGCAGGGTGCTTATATTCCTAGTGTATGGCCAGGAAAAGATACTCAGGATTATATTTCAAAGATGTTGATGAAATTATCAACAGTAGGTTCATTATTCTTGGGCTTAGTTGCTTTACTGCCTCAATTGGCTACTAACTTTTGGAATCTCCCAAGTTCCATTGGTTTAGGAGGAACAAGTCTTTTAATTGTGATTGGGGTTGTTCTCGAGTTATCTCGTCAAATTAACGGCTTGTTAATGAAGAGAGAATATGTTGGATTCATCAGATAGGAACGGATAAATGATTAACTTAATTCTTTTAGGGTTACCAGGTGCTGGTAAAGGTACAGCATCAGAGCGAATCGTTGATAAATATCACTTAACTCATATTTCAACTGGGGATATGTTTAGGGAAGCAATGGCTAACAAGACGAAGGTTGGTCTTGAAGCTAAGAGTTATATCGATAAGGGTAATCTAGTACCCGATGAAGTTACTGCAAAGTTGGTTGAGGAACGTTTAAGTCAACCTGATATTAAAGAAGGTTTTATCTTAGATGGTTTTCCAAGAACCACTGTACAAGCAGAACTTTTAGATGGTATTACAAAACGTTTGGAGAAACCTTTAACAAATGTCATTGCGCTTGAAGTTGACGAAGACACTTTGATTAAGCGTTTATCAGCAAGATACATGTGTAAAAATTGTGGAGCTACTTACAACAAGCTTTCCAAGCAGCCAAAAGTTGAGGGCACTTGTGATCGCTGTGGTGGCCATGAATTTTATCAACGTGAAGATGATAAACCAGAAGTTGTTAAGAATCGTCTTGAAGTTAATGAAAAGATGAATGCACCTTTGAAGGACTTTTATCAGAAGAAAGGCTTGCTCACTGTAATTAATGGTGAACAAACTCCAGAAAAAGTCTTTGAAGATATTGATGCGGTATTGAGTAATAATCAATAGAAGAAAAATTTGTATAATTTTTTATCCGTGTTATAATTTCAAAGTATATGACTGTTTAATTGCGGAGGAACAACTTTGGCAAAAGATGATGTCATTGAAGTAGAAGGTAAGGTAGTTGATACCTTACCTAATGCTATGTTTAAAGTTGAATTAGAAAATGGAGCCACAATTTTAGCACACGTTTCTGGTAAAATTAGGATGCACTACATTCGTATTTTGCCGGGAGACCGTGTGACTGTGGAATTATCTCCATATGATTTAACTAAAGGTAGAATTACGTATCGGTTTATAAAGTAATATAACGGAGGGAAACATGAAGGTTAGACCATCTGTTAAACCAATGTGTGAACATTGTAAAGTTATCAAGAGACATGGCCGTGTGATGGTAATTTGCTCAGCAAATCCAAAGCACAAGCAACGTCAAGGTTAGAAATAGAGGGGGTGTAGTTTATGGCTCGTATTGCTGGTGTTGACTTACCAAGAGATAAAAGAATCGTTATCGCTTTAACTTACATTTACGGTATCGGTGAAGCAACTGCCAAGAAAATTTGTGCTGATGCTGGAGTATCTGAAGATATTCGTTCAAAGGATTTAACTCCAGAAGATCAAGAAAAGCTTCGTGCTGAAGTTGACAAGTACCGTGTTGAAGGTGACTTACGTCGTGAAGTAAGCATGAACATTAAGCGTTTAGTTGATATTGGTTCTTACCGTGGTATTCGTCACCGCCGTGGACTTCCAGTTCGTGGCCAAAATACCAAGAACAATGCTCGTACTCGTAAGGGTACTAAGAGAAATCGTTAATTTTATTTATAAGGAGGTTTATTGATGCCTGCAAAGAAAACAGCACGTAAGCGTCGTGTGAAGAAGCATGTTGAAAGCGGTGTAGCACACATTCACTCAACGTTTAATAATACTTTAGTCATGATTACTGACGTTCAAGGTAATGCAGTTGCTTGGTCTTCAGCTGGTGCATTGGGCTTTAAGGGTAGTCGTAAGTCTACTCCATTTGCAGCTCAAATGGCAGCTGAAGCAGCAGCTAAGAGTGCAATGGACCAAGGCATGAAACACGTAGAAGTTTCAGTTAAAGGTCCTGGTGCTGGTCGTGAATCTGCTATTAGATCACTTCAAGCAACTGGTCTTGAAATTACTGCAATTCGTGACGTTACGCCAGTTCCTCACAATGGTTCCAGACCACCAAAACGTCGTCGTGTTTAATTTTGTCCTTGATATAGGACGTAACGTTTTGAAAGGGGCCCAGTAATGATTGAATTTGAAAAACCAAATATTACCGTTGTTGAACAAGAAGATTCTTACGGTAAGTTTGTTGTTGAACCACTTGAGCGAGGCTTTGGTACTACTTTAGGTAATTCTTTAAGAAGAGTATTACTTACTTCTATTCCAGGTACTGGACTTGTTTATGTGCAAATTGATGGCGTTTTACACGAGTTCTCAACAGTTCCTGGCGTCAGAGAAGATGTAACCAAGATCATCTTGAACTTGAAGAAACTTGAATTAAAGTCTCTTTCAGATGAACAAAAGGTTATTGAATTGGACATTGAAGGTCCAGCCACAGTAACTGCTGATGATCTTAAAGTTGATGCAGACGTTCAAGTCTTGAATCCGGATCAATATATTTGTACCATTGCTGAAGGTGGACACTTGCATATGGAACTTGCCGTAAAGAATGGTAGAGGTTATGTTGCTGCAAGTGACAATAAGAGTGATGACATGCCAATCGGAGTTATCCCAGTTGACTCTTTATTCTCACCAATTAAGAAGGTTAACTACCAAGTTGAATCAACTCGTGTTGGTAAGAGAGATGACTTTGATAAGCTCACTTTTGAGATTTGGACTGACGGTTCAATCAAGCCTAATGACGCCCTTAGTTTTGCTGCTAAAATTTTAGTTGAACACTTTAAGGTATTTGAATCAGCAGATGCAAATGCTAAATTCAGCGAAGTAATGGTGGAAAAGGAAGACGATAAGAAGGAAAAGAAGCTTGAGATGACTATCGAAGAGCTTGACCTTTCTGTTCGTTCATATAACTGCCTGAAGCGTGCTGGCATTAATACTCTTCAAGAGTTAACTGACAAGACAGAATCAGATATGATGCGTGTACGTAACTTAGGACGTAAATCATTGGAAGAAGTTAAAAATAAATTAACCGACTTAGGTCTTTCACTTCGTCAAGAAGACTAAGCTTAGGTGAATAAAGGAGGCAAATCCATGGCATACCGTAAATTAGGTCGCGATAGTGCTCACAGAAAAGCAATGCTTAGAGAAATGACTACTCAATTAATCATGAACGAACGCATTGTTACTACTGAAACTCGTGCTAAAGAAGTTCGTAAGACTGCCGAAAAGATGATCACTTTAGGTAAGCGCGGCGATTTAGCAGCTAGAAGAAAGGCTGCTGCATTTGTACGTGACGAAGTTGCAGATGTTCACGAAGAAAAAGATGCAGTTGTTGTTAAGTCAGCATTGCAAAAGCTTTTCAGTGATGTAGCACCTCGTTACAAGGACCGTAATGGTGGTTACACCAGAATTTTGAAGTTAGCCGTTCCTCGTAAGGGTGACGCTGCTCCAATGGTTATTCTTGAATTAGTTTAATTTAGAGTAACACAACTTAATACGTATTAAGAATTATCCATGAAAGTGAGAATAAGCGTAAAGATGATGGCGCAAGCTTAGTCTAGCTTAGATGATAAAAATCATCCCTCTTCATGGGTGATTTTTTTTGCTCTTTTTTTCTGTTACAATTGCTAATAAGCGATTTAAGAAAGGAAGTGGAAAAATGCCAGTAGATAGTGCTGTTGAATTTAAGGATGTCTCATTTACCTATCCCGATACTAAAAAAGCGATTCTTGATCAGATTAGTTTTAAAATAAAAAGAGGTTCCTGGACATCTTTGATAGGTCACAACGGTAGCGGTAAGTCCACAATTTCTAAATTAATTAATGGGTTACTTTTGCCTGATTCTGCTAATAATTCTAGAATCAGTGTTTTAGGAATGACGTTAAATCAAAAGACAGTCTGGGATGTTAGGGAAAAAGTCGGTATTGTATTTCAGAATCCAGATAATCAGTTTGTTGGAGCTACTGTTGGCGATGATGTTGCTTTTGGGCTTGAGAATAGAGCTGTTCCTCGGGAGCAAATGGTAAAAATAGTCAGAAAAGTTTTAGCAGACGTTGGAATGCTGGATTATATAGATGCAGAGCCAGCTAATCTTTCTGGTGGACAAAAGCAAAGAGTAGCAATTGCAGGTATTCTTGCCGTAGAACCGAAAATTATTATTTTAGATGAATCAACTTCGATGCTTGATCCTAAGGGGAGAGAGCAGGTGCTAAACATTATTAAGCATTTAAAGAAAGAGAAGAATTTGACAGTTATTTCGATTACACATGACATTGATGAGGCTAATATGGCTGATGATGTGATCGTCTTAAATGATGGCAAGATTTTAGCTCAAGGAACTCCAACGGAAATTTTTAGTAAAACTGAAATGTTGCAAGAAATAGGGCTAGACATTCCATTTGTACAAAAATTAATAAATAAATTAAATGAAGTGGGAATTTCTGTACCTAAAAATATAAAAACGAAAGATGAGTTGAAACAATATCTATGTCAATTAAATTTGAAAAAGTAAATTATATCTATTCTCCCGGAACTTCAATGGAGAAAAAAGGATTAGATAATGTTTCATTTGAATTAACTGAAAATAGTTTTGTTGCATTGGTAGGTCATACCGGTAGTGGTAAGTCGACTTTGATGCAGCATTTTAATGCATTACTGAAGCCGAGTTCAGGAACAATTGATATTGCTGGTTATCATATTACTGCTCAAACAGGAAATAAGAATTTGAAAAAGTTACGCAAGCGGGTTAGTTTGGTTTTTCAGTTTCCTGAAGCACAGCTTTTTGAAAATACTGTGCTTGAAGACATTGAATTTGGTCCTAAAAATTTTGGAGCAACCGATGATGAAGCTAAAAGTAAAGCTTTGAAATGGTTGAAGCGAGTAGGATTGGATGAATCGCTAGCAAATAAGTCGCCATTTGAGTTATCTGGAGGACAAATGCGGCGTGTTGCAATTGCTGGGGTAATGGCTGATGAACCAGAAATTTTATGCTTAGATGAGCCAGCAGCGGGGTTAGATCCTAAGTCTCGTAAGGAAATGATGAAATTATTTGTTGATTATCAAAAAGCAGGTCATACTGTAATCTTGGTTACGCATAATATGGATGATGTGGCCGAATATGCAGATGATGTTTTAGTGATGGAACATGGTAAATTAATTAGACATGATGCGCCTAAGGCGATTTTTACTAATAAAAACTGGCTAGAAAAGCACTATTTGAGTGAACCAACGGCTAGTCTTTTTGCCTCAGATTTGATGAACTTTAACTTTAAAGATAAACCGTTAACACTGGATCAGCTTGTTAATGAAATTAAGAAAAATTTGCGAGGGTAGTTTATGAGTAAGATAATTGTAGGACGTTATATTCCGGGAGATTCTCTTATTTATAAAATGGATCCTCGGAGTAAATTATTAGTTACCATATTATTTATATTGGCTATCTTTTTAGCTAATAATTCAATAACTTATGCGATTGTGACCATTTTTTGCTTCTTAGCTGTAGTTGCTACAGGATTAAATGCAAAGGTATTTTGGGATGGCGTTAAGCCTTTGATTGGTTTAATTTTCTTTACGTCGCTTTTGCAATTGTTTTTTATGACTGGTGGTCATATTTATTGGCATTGGTGGATTTTTTCATTATCTAGCTACGGTTTGATTAATGCAATCTATATTTTTATTCGTTTTACATTAATTATTTTAATTTCAACAGTAATGACAGTTACTACAATGCCACTTGAAATTGCTGATGCGATGGAATGGCTGCTTAAGCCGCTTAAGTTGTTTAAAGTGCCGGTGGATAAAATTGCGTTAGTAATTTCAATTGCGCTTCGTTTTGTACCGACTTTGTTTGATGAGACTTTTAAAATTATGAATGCGCAAAGATCACGTGGAGCGGACTTCAATGACGGTGGTTTAATTCAACGTGCTAAGGCAATTACGCCCATTTTGGTTCCGTTGTTTATTCAGTCTTTAGAAACGGCAATTGATTTATCTACAGCAATGGAATCACGTGGTTATCGTAGTAGTGAAGGACGAACTAAATATCGCGTTTTAAGTTGGTCAAAATATGATTTAATTGCATTATTTTATTTTGTACTGTTAGTCGGATTACTATTAATTTTTAGGACACATTAGAAATATGACAACAAGATATAAAATGACGATGGCTTATGATGGTCATCTTTTTCATGGCTTTCAACTTCAACCAGACCAGCGAACTGTTCAGGGGACAATTGAAGATGCGTTGAAGAAAATGACTAAGGGGCAGCGTGTGATTGTGCAGGGGTCAGGTAGAACTGATGCCGATGTACATGCGGTTGGACAGGTAATTCATTTTGATTATCCTGGTAAAACTATTCCAGCCAATCGAATGATTTTGGCAATGAATTCTATGATGCCAACCGATATTATCTTCGATGATTGCCAAATTGTTGATGAGAATTTTCATGCGCGTTATTCGATTAAGGGGAAATGGTATCGCTATCGTGTTAGTTTAGATCATTTTGTTAATCCTTTTAAGCGTTTTTATACTGGTCATTTTCCGTATCCATTAGATATTGAAAAAATGCAGGTTGCAGCTCAGGACTTATTGGGTAAGCACGATTTTACCAGTTTTGCGGCCAGCGGTGGTCAAATTGAAGATAAAGTTCGGACCATTTATTATGTAAACATTACTAAAGACGAAAAAGAAAATGAAGTAATTTTTGATTTTATTGGTTCAGGCTTTTTGTATAATATGGTACGGATTATGGTAGCGGCGCTACTGGAAATTGGTAATGATCGTAGGCCAATTCATGACTTGCAACGAGTAATTGCTGCCAAGGATCGTCAAGAGGTAAGACAAACTGCTCATGCGAGTGGTTTGTACCTTTATCATGTTTTTTACGATGAAATCCCACAAAAATATCGTTTAGACCAGCATTTATAATTGACTTTTTCTCTAAAAGGACGTACTCTAGTATAGTATGTTTGTCCACGATAGGCCCCGGAAACTTATTGTTTTCAAACTGCAAATAAACGGAGGAATTTAAATTGCGTACTACACCATTAGCAAAATCTAGTGAAATCGAACGTAAGTGGTACATTATTGATGCAACTGACGTAACTCTTGGTCGTCTTTCTGCAGCTGTTGCCACTATTTTGAGAGGTAAGAACAAGCCTCAATACACACCTAATGTTGATACTGGTGATAACGTTATCGTTATCAACGCATCAAAGATTAGATTGACTGGTAAAAAGGCTTCAGACAAGTTCTACTACCACCACTCATCATGGCGTGGCGGCTTGAAGGCCGTATCTTACGGTGAATTGCTTGCTAATAACCCAGTTAAGATGGTTGAAATCTCAGTTAAGGGTATGCTTCCAAAGAACACTCTTGGTCACCATGAATTCATGAAGATGCATGTTTATGCTGGCGAAGACCACAAGCACGAAGCACAAAAGCCTGAAAAGTTAGATATTAACAAATTAATCTAGGAGGTTATACAATGGCACAACAAGCTACATACACAGGTACTGGTCGCCGCAAGAATTCAGTTGCGCGTGTTCGTTTAGTACCAGGTAACGGTAAGATCACTGTTAACGATAAAGATGTTGATCAATACATTCCATTCCCTAACTTGGTTAAGGACTTGAAGCAACCATTAACATTAACTGAAACTGAAGGTCAATACGACATTCACGTTAATGTTAACGGTGGTGGTTTCTCAGGTCAAGCTGGGGCTATCCGTCTTGGTATCGCTCGTGCTCTTCTTGAAGTAGACCCAGACTTCCGTGGTCCACTTAAGAAAGCAGGTTTCTTAACCCGTGACCCAAGAATGAAGGAAAGAAAGAAGCCAGGTTTGAAGAAAGCCCGTAAAGCTTCACAATTCTCAAAACGTTAATATTTACGTTCAAAAATGTTGTTATATCAACGTTTTGGAAACTTCAGATGGTCACCTATGGTCACAATACTATAGGGATTCCAATAGATTTAAAGCATTCGCATCTTGCGAGTGCTTTTTTTCTGGCATTAATTCCAGATAGTATTTTTCAGTAGTTAAGATTGAATCATGTCCTAATCTTCTACTAACATAAGATAAAGGAATATTATTACTGAATAAAAAAGAAGCATGGGTATCTCTTAAACCATGAAATGTGGTAGTAGGGATACCTATTTTTGTAAGCAATTCTTTTAATTTCTCTGATTGCTTAAAGTTATACCAGTCAAATAAATAGCCTGATTCCTTGTTTGATATAGTCTTTAAAAGGTCATAAATATTTTTGGGAATGGTTACACTACGTCTAGAATGTTTTGTCTTGAGCCTTGTATCATCGGTAGTTGGACTAATTGATCTTCTTACTTCAACGCAATAATATTGACCATCATAGTGTATATCCTCTGGTTTGATGCCTAGAATTTCACCTCGACGTAGTCCTGTACTAATTTCAAGTAGAACCATTAAGTTAAATTCATTATCTGTATGTTTAAGCAAATAATGCTTAAGCTTGGTTAGGTCGGACATTGATAAAGCTTTGTTACGCTTAGGCAGTTCATTTCCATGTGCTTTAAGTAGACTAGCAAAGTCATTGTAAATGTATCCTTTAGCATAGGCATAGCGAAGGGATGTCCGGATTTTCTTTAATAATTCAACTACCGTCTTTTTAGAATGTGTCTTACCGTAATCATCTAAAATAGATTGCATTTGAACATCATCAAGCTTACCAAGTTTGGCAGTAGGGAAAAGTTTGTCAATCACTTGCCCTGCTTTAACATAGTTGTTAAAGGTTGCCTTTCTAACATCGTTAATCTTAACAGTATGAACATACAGATAATAGAAGTCTTTAAATAATGTGTTTTGTTGAGCAATAGCTTGACCTTTAGCCTTTTGTAGTTCGAGAGTAGTTCCCCAAACTTTAGCTTCTTTTTCAGTTTTAAAACTTTTAGTTAAGTAATCACGCTTTCCATGTTGATAGATTGTTACTCTAACTCTATATGATGAGCCACGTTTTTCAATACTTGCCATAAATTTAATCGTCCTCTCAAAAGAAAAGCCGATTATCTTACCAGCAATAAAGTTAGCAGATAACCGACCAATTCTCAAATCTTTTTTAAGGTTGTTTCTTTAAGATCAATGAAAGCTTCAATACTTTTAATTGTGTAACGTTCAGTGTGGTCACTTAACATGAAACGTTTAAAATCTGGATCAGCTCTAAATGCTTTATCGAAAGTTTTAGGATCAATGCCAATGTATTTTGAAGCTTCCTCCCGAGTTAATAATTTCGACATATTAATCGCTACTTCCTTCCTTAGAATTTCTTTGATATTTATTTTCTTTTAAGATGAAGTCCTTGGTAATATGAATTTCAAAAATTCTTCTTTGGAGTTGTGTAAAGCTATCTATTTTACGATTTGCTATTTTTGTATTTTTATAAAATTCTTTAGGAGAATAGGGCGTTGTAATAATAATCATTTCTGCAAGTAATGGATGATTATGATAACGTCCAAATGTATATTTAATTGCATAAGGATCCAAGATTCTTAATAAATCTGCATACTTTAAGTCGCCTGGACGTAAATCATTTAAGATGATATAGTGTTCACCATTATAGTACTGGAAATAATCGTTACTATTTCCAAGAACAATGTATTTTTCTTTCGAAAGTATTTTTTCAGCATAGGTAGTTTTACCTACACCAGCTTCACCCCAAAGCCATAGCGAAGCCATTTGTTTACCTTTAAATTGATTCCACCATTCATGTTGAATAACTTGCTCTCTAATTTTTTGAATTGAATCGATTAAATTTCGATTTCTTGCAACATTAACAATACCAAGAGTCTCAATCAATTCTTTATAGTCTATGTCTCCTTCAGCAAATCCATTTATTGCTTCTTTGATGTTACGTTGTTTTGCTAGACTAACATTTTCTTCAATATCTTTAATTCTTTTTTTGAAATCAAAGGATGCTTTGACATCTTCAATAGAATATTGGTATTTAGAAGTTGCATTATCTGTATTATGTACTAAATAGCTGTAGGCATTATTAATACGCCCAATCCATATTTGAACATTATTACTTTTATCCTTGAACAATTTAGCTACATGAGCTACTGTTTGTGGATTCCTATACTTTAATACCACATGAATATGATCTCTAACTTTTGTATCTTCTTTATCGTTTTTGGCTTTTTCATCATGATTATGCTTGATATAAGCCCATTCTGATAACCTAGATGATTCACTTTTTAATATATTTGGTAATTCTTCGAATTTAAAATTCATATGTTCTACATCTTGAACAAACATAAATTGCCTAAATCTTTTCATTTTTATCCTCGTTTTGCACACTTGCACAGTTGTGCGTTGAGTGATAACAAGCCCTCTCAACGCTTAATATGATTGACTTTTGTGTATTTGCACATTTTAGCTATTAAAAAAGGCACTTGCCTAAATGCTTAAGGGCATAGGCAGTGCCTTAACTCTATTTAATAATAGTACCCTTAGCTTTGTAATAATTTCCGATCCTTTCAAAGTTCGAAAAAGTATAGTTAGGATTTTGGTTAGTAATATATTCAAATAATGCTGGCAAAGATATTTTAAAATCTTGAGCATCAGCCCAACTAGATGGGATTCTTAACATACATGTGATGTCTGATGAAATATCATCTATCGCGATGTAAGTGTATTTTAGCGATGAATTAAAAATAGAGTTGTATTTTTTCCTCATGAAGTGGCGTAATTGCCAAGTCTTTACGATGTTATCAATAGCAACTAATTTTTCTTCGAAAAGCCAAGCTTTGAAGAAAAATAAGAGAAATGTAATGATAATAGTTGCTATACCTACACTACTCGCGCGATGTAAGTTCTGAATTTTAAGTAAAATGACTGGAATGAGGGTATGATAAATTGGTTGATTTAATAGAATAAGGATTAACTTAGTTACAGCAGCAAAACCAATTAATATTATAAAAAGGTAAATTATGCCCATTACTAAGTTGTACTTAATAGCATGTTTTTTCAATTTAATAAGTCCTTTCATATTAATAAGTAGGGGCTAAGAATGGTAGTACTTGAGCTGGATAGTCAGGATCAATAATTTGAATTAATCCAGTCCCCTTACCTAGTGGTATAACAATGCCTCGAGGATCCAAATCTGGAAATAAAAATTGTGTTGTACGAGAATTAATATTTCCTAATTGAACTAGTACATTAGCTTGTTCTCTTACGGAAGTGGGCAAAGTGGTGTGATCTAATCTTTGACTTACTAATAGTAAGTGGACACTTGTAGACCTGCCTAGTAGTGCAATTTGAGAAATTAAGCTAGCAAATGAAGAATAAATCGGTTTAGATAAGCCTTCAACGATGGATAATATTTCATCTAGTGCTATTGTTTCAGCTTTAAACTTTTGCTTAGGATTAATGTATAACTGCTTTTGACGTGCATGGATCAATTGGAGCTTTTCGGACAATACTTCATTTATCTGACTTACAAAATCTGCTTTTGACCTGTTGGCATCAGGAAAGATCGCTTTTACGTTATGTGCTCTTGCCCATCGGGCTGGGCTATCCATTTTAGGATCTATGATTGTTAAGTTAGAAAATCGATAAATAGAATCTAGCAAGTAGTTTAGAAAGTATGATTTACCGCTGCCGCTATTTCCAGCAATAGCAATAGAAGTAACTTTTTCATATGAAATTTTTAGATTTTTCATTAGATGAATATAATGTCCATCTTGTTGTGATTCGTTACTATCAATTATTAAGCGCTCTGGAATTCCTTCTATCCATGGGAAGAATAAAGCTCTTTGAACATGTAGATCCTGTGTTTTTAAAGGCACTGTATACATGTTGTTCATTTTTAATAACGTAAATTGTGGGTATAGTGCTAAATTAGCAATTTCATAGATCTTTTGATAAAGATCTACGTTAATAATAAACGAGCTGGGGATGCGTGGAATCCAATTAAAACCTTTATCTAAGACTTGGATATCGAAGCTGTTGGTATAACTAGTTTCCGTCCCGTTACTATCTAAAGCCATGTTAATTGCTTGGAGTAAGTATTGTCTAAGTTGGTATTTTTCCATGTGTTAACCTTCGATTCTCTTAGCTCTAAAGTAAATGTTGTTTCTCACTTGGCAAGCTTCAAGATCCTTGAAATGAACAGCAGAGAGAAATTGAGGAAGTTGAGGCTTATTTTCAAATTTCACTTTGAAAGCCCCTACGCCTTCTTGAGCAAACCAAGCTTGATAGCCGCTAATCTCATTTGAGCGATGGCCATTAGACCAAACGTATTGTGTTTCTGGCTCAGTACTTAAACTTATAACAGACTTGTCGTTTAAAATGTAAGTAGTTGCTAATTGGCGAGAGTAGCCATTACGGGTATTTTGGATTTTCATAGAACATTACCTCGTTTCTAAATTTCTAAGTTATTTTTGTTTACAAGGCAATTATTGCATATAGGTGTATATCAGATCCTGACCATTTTTGAAGTATTTTAAGTCAACTTTTGGTAAGCAAGTATTTTTCGGTTTATAAAATAAAGATAGATAACTAATAAGCATTTGTTATAATAAAAGTTTTATGCAAATTACATTAATTTAGATAAATTAAAATTCAATTTAAGAATGACTAGATAAAGGTTGATATATCAACAATTTTAAAGTGTTGGTTATCAATCTTTTTTTGTTTGGAAAAGCATTTTCTCTCTCTCAGAGAAAATGCTAGGTAAGTTAGAAATGTCTGTAGAATTAGATTCATGATTTAAATCTAGTTTTATAAAGAAAGGAATATGTAGCGCGCTACGGTTGCTAGAATGGTTAAGGTAACCGTAATTGAGTATTTATTATCAAAAAGTGAAATGTCGATGGCTAAATTAGTTAGTGACATTACTAATATGTTGATGTTAGAAGGTGAGATTACTTCAGCAAGTAAAGTAAATGAAGGTATGTTGCGTCATGGAGCAGTTAGACATACTCTGCCAAAAGACACAAACATTCGAAGAGCCTTACTTGCAAAAAAATTTGAAAAGAAATACAGCGAAATAAACGGAAAAGATCTTTGTTTAGTAGCGCTAAAGGATAGTTTGAAAGCTGAACTTGAAAATCACTTTGAGGAGATACAATTACCAACTTTTGAGGAATTAGAAGCTTTTAAAGAAGAACAATTGGGTAATTTGATTAAAAACCACCAATATGGTAGTTACTCAGAATTTGAATTCATTGAAACCACAATAATACTGACATTAATTAGAAATCCAAGCTTGAGCTATGTCCAAGATAAGAAAAAAGTGTTAAATTCTGTAGCTTCTTACATTGTTGGTGAGGAAGATACTATTGAAGAGTCTTTATCTCTGGATTTGCCACTAAATAAAGTAAGTGAAGTAGTCAGAATTAATGCTTATCGGTTTATTATTGGCAAGCTATTAGAAATTAGGTGATGTTATAATTAACTCATAATACTCATAAGGTGAAAGATTAAATGGACATTACAACACAAAAACGAAACGCAAAAAAATTTATTGAAAACTGGCAAAATCGAGGGCATGAAAAACAAGATAGTCAATCATTTTGGCTACAGCTTTTACGAGATGTTTTGGGAGTAGAAGAGCCAGAGCAATTCATTAAATTCGAAAAGAAGGTTCAGTTATCACATGAAAGTTTTATTGATGGCTACATTGATCAAACGCATGTGATGATTGAACAAAAGGGTAGTAATAAAGATCTAGATAAACCTATTAGGCAATCTAGTGGAGAGTTATTAACCCCTTTTCAACAAGCGCAGAGATACGCTAATAATTTACCTTATTCTGAGCGCCCACGTTGGATTGTTACTTGTAACTTCATTGAATTCCGTGTGTATGACATGGAGCATCCTAATTCTGAACCAGTTAGAATTGAACTGAAGGATTTAGAAAAAAATTACTATCAGCTTGAATTCTTGGTTGATAAAAGTAATGAACACCTAGAAAAAGAAAAGCAAGTTTCATTAAGCGCTGGTGAATTAGTTGGTAAGATTTATGATGAACTGTTAAAGCAATATAAAGATCCTAACAATGAACATTCACAAAAGAGCATTAATCAACTTTGTGTAAGAATCGTATTTTGTTTATATGCTGAAGATGCTGGAATTTTTGGTAAAAGAAATATGTTTCATGATTATCTTGAACAATTTGATGTAAGGCAAATGAGACAAGCCTTGATTAAATTGTTTAAGGTATTGGATACCAAAGAAGAAGATAGAGATCCTTACTTGGCTGATGATGATCCCAAATTGGCGGAATTTCCTTATGTTAATGGTGGAATGTTTTCTAATGAAGATATAGAGATTCCATCATTTACAGATGAATTGCGTAGCTTATTATTAAGTAAAGCTAGTGATGAGTTTGACTGGTCTGACATCAGTCCTACTATTTTTGGCGCTGTATTTGAGTCAACTTTGAACCCTGAAACTAGACGACAGGGAGGGATGCACTATACTTCAGTAGAAAATATTCATAAGGTAATTGATCCCTTATTTTTGAATGATCTTAAGAATGAACTGAATGAGATAAAGAAAACAAAACAATTAGCAACTTTAAAGAAAAAGGCTAGAAAATTTCAAGAGAAGCTTGCTAATTTAACTTTCTTTGATCCTGCTTGTGGTTCTGGTAATTTCTTGACTGAAACATATTTACAGTTGAGAAAGTTAGAAAATGAAGCGATAAAGTTGATTTATCCTAATCCTTCACTTGATGTTGGTCAGGCTAAAGATATCATTAAGGTCTCTATTCAGCAATTCTATGGGATTGAAATTAATGATTTCGCTGTATCTGTTGCCAAAACTGCCCTTTGGATTGCAGAAAGTCAGATGCTTGAAGAAACTAAAGATATTTTTTATGCAGATTGGGACTTCTTGCCATTAAAGACTTATACGCATATTCATGAAGGTAATGCGCTAACAATGGATTGGAATACTGTAATTCCAAATTATGCTTGTCATTATATTATGGGAAATCCGCCGTTTGCGGGCTATTCTCATCAGACAAGAGAGCAAAAATCAGAAATAGTAAATTTATATCATCAAATTGATAAGCAAATAAAGGTTGGAAAAAATGATTTTGTTTCTGGATGGTATTGTATGGCTTCTAAGTATATTTTTAATACAGATATCCAGGTAGGATTTGTTTCGACTAATTCCATAATTCAAGGTGAACAGGTGACGAATGTATGGAAATCATTAAAAGAAAAATATAGTATTGAAATAAATTTTGCATATCAAACTTTTGCATGGACTAGTGAAGCAAAATCTAAAGCAAATGTACATGTTGTTATTATTGGTTTTTCATATAGTAAAAGAAAAGTAAAAAATGGATCAAAATTATTATTTACTAATAATACAGTTAAAAAGGTTGATAAAATAAGTTTCTACTTAACAGAAGGAGAATATCCGTTTTTAAGTAAAAGAAAAACACCATTATCTAAAAATGTACCTTATTTAAGTAATGGCAATAGACCGACCGATCATGGTAATTTATTAATTTCTAAAGATGAGAAAGATTTAATTATTAAAAATGATAAAAGAACAGCTAGATTTATACACCCTTTCATTGGATCTAGAGAATTTTTAAATAAAAAATCTAGATATTGTTTTTGGCTTGTAGATGCATCTCCTAAGGATATAAAATCTATACCAGAAATTTTTAAAAGAGTAAAACGAGTTCAAGAGTTTAGAGGTGCAAGTTCTAAAAAAGGAACAAGAGCATCAGCCAATACACCGCAATTATTTCAGGAAATCCGTCAACCTCTAACTGGTAATTATATGGTACTTCCCGTCACTACTTCTCAAAATAGAAGATATATTCCAATGGGTTTTGTTTCTTCTAATGTCATTGCATCCAACGCCATATTAATAACAAATAAAGCTAATATATTTGATTTTGGTATTTTAGAATCTAATATGCATATGGCATGGATGAGATTAACAACGGGTAGAATGAAAAGTGATTATCAGTATTCAATTGATATTGTATATAACAATTTTCCTTGGCCAACACCAACAGATAAGCAAAAAGCAAAAATTGAGAAGACAGCTCAAGCTATTTTAGATGCACGTGCATTATATCCAGATAGTTCGCTTGCTGATCTTTATGATCCATTAACCATGCCAAAGGAATTACTTAAGGCACATCAAGATAATGATCGCGCAGTAATGGAAGCTTATGGTTTATCAGTTAAAGGAACAACTGAAAGTGATGCTGTAGCTCACTTATTTAAGATGTATGAAAAACTGACTAAGGAGCAATAATGAGCCAAGATTACAATCCTAATGATTTAAAAGTTAATAAGAATAATTACTTCAATGTAGCTTATAAGATTCTTTTGTATTTGAAGTACTGTTACGAAAATGGCACTGATGTAAATCCAGATGTTTTAAGCCCAGATAATATTGGTATTTCAGAAAAACAGTTTGTATTAACTTTGCAAATGCTTTTAGAAGATGGGTATATTAAAGGAGTATCGTTAAAGTCGACAATTCAAGGTCCAACTATAATTTGTAATATTCAGAATACATATGCTACGAGTTCTGGATTACAATATTTAGTTGAAAACTCAATGATGACAAAGGCATATAAAGTGTCAAAGGAAGTTAGAGATTGGATACCTCTGTTTAAATAAAAAAACTCCATCCAAAAAGGATGAAATTTAGTAAAATAATCGGCTAAATGGTCACAATTGGTCACAAAGTTTTCCAACTTGAAGAATTTTGTTCCAGTTTATTCCATATTATATTTAATTTAAATGAAAATCATAAGGAATATGATGGATTAGAATTCAATAAAATGGAAAATTGTTCTAGTTTTACTGACCTAAAATTCTCAAAGCGTTAATCTTTGGATTTTACGTTTATATACAAGAAAAAGCATCGCGAAAAGCGATGCTTTTTTTGTGGAGGTTACTATGCACATATAAACATCTAGTACAAATAATATATTCTACAACTTCTAAAAAAACTTAACCAATTTACATTTTAAGCAACTTTTTCTTAAATTGTTTTTTACTTGATAACCATATTTTGTTCAAACTATTCGCGTATTCTATTACTCAATCGATAGGACGAACAAAGAAAGGAATTATCAAGATGAAGAATAAAAATAAAGTTAAACTACTAACAATAGCAACATTGCTTACTACTTTTTTAATCAATACAGGAATTCAGTCATCTAATCAAATAGAAAATAATACTGCACAAGCAGCGACAAATAAGAAAAAAACTAAACCATCGGGGCAAAAGCCTAATGGTAAGTCTGGTAAGGGTGGTCCAAATATTCAATCATATGATTATAAGGGTACTTTAAAAGCTTCACTTAATGTAAAATCTGGTACTACTAAGGTTGGCAAGAAGACAATTACTAATAACAAGACTGACCAAAATGTAGCTCTTGTACAAAAGAATGGTAAATTGAGTTTAGATGGTACTAAACTGAAGAAAACGAGCAATTCTAAAAATGATGATAGTGCTAATTTCTATGGTTTAGACTCAATTTTATTGGCAGACGGTAAAAATGCGGTTGCGACAGTTAAAAATGCTACTTTAACTTCTAAAGCAACAGGTGCTAATGGTATCTTTGCTACTAATAAAGGTACCGTTAATGTCTCAAACACCAAGATTAAGACTACTGGAAAAGCCCATTCAAGAGGCTTAGATGCAACTTACGGTGGTAAGATCAATGCCAATAAGGTAAAGATCTCAACTAAAGGTGATCACTCGGCAGCAGTTGCAACTGATCGTGGTGGTGGTACAGTCACAGTTAAAAATGCTAAAGTAACTACTAAAGGTACGGGATCACCTCTAGCATATTCAACAGGTACTATCAATTTTAATAATGTGACCGGTACTGCAAGTGGTAGCCAAATCGCTGGGATGGAAGGCTATAATAAGATTTATTTAGTCAATTCCAATCTGACATCGACCAATAATAAAATTTCAGGTTCTGATTCAATTAAGAATGGTGTGATTATTTATCAATCAACTTCTGGGGATGCAGAAACGTCATCAAGTAAGAGTGCAGATTTCCAAGCTAAGGACTCTACTTTAAAAACCGCGATTACTAGTGGTGCAATGTTTTACGTAACTAACACTACAGGCAAAATTACTTTAGAAAATACTAAACTGAATTTTAATAATAGCAAAGTAGATTTATTAAATGTAGCCGGTAATAATTCTAATGGTTGGGGTACTAAGGGTAAAAATGGTGGTCATGTAACTCTGACAGCTAAAAACCAAACCCTAAAAGGTAATATTGTAGTCGATAGCATTTCAAGTGCTAATGTGAAGTTGACAGATGATTCAACTTACACTGGCAAAACTAGTATTGTGGCTAACAAATATGCTACAAGTTCATCCAAGAGCAAGACACCATTGACTATCAGCGTTGGGTCAAATTCAAAATGGATAGTTACAGGTAACTCAACTGTCACAAATTTAAATTTAGTTGATGGTGGTGAGATCGTCGATTCTCAAGGAAACAAAGTAACAATTATTGCTAATGGTAAAACTGTTCAAAAGGGTACAAGTTCCTATGCAGTAACAGTGAAAGGAAGCTTTACAACTAATTAATAATAAAATCTCTAGATAATCTATCCTCACTAAACAGATTCATTTTCAAGCAGTATCAACTTGCAAAAAAACTATAACTTAAATTTTTCTTCATTAAGGCATTCAATAGAGTGCCTTTTCTTTTTGCAGAATAATTATTTCCTGGATAATATTTGACGAAAAATGATATTTTTTGATAAATTAGGAAATAATCAGGCAAATAAAGGAGTGGGACAATAATCATGCAAATTAGAAAATACCAAGAGTCAGACTTTTCGACATTATGTGAAATACATGATCCAGCCAGAAAACAGGAGCTTGCAGCGGCTAATTTAACCGCTGCATTTATCCCATTTAAAATTGCATCTCAAACAGAGGGACTATTTGACGATTATCAAGTATATGTTGCTCAAAAAGATAAGACTACAGTAGGTTTTGTAGCCTTCAATGATGAAGAGTTAGGATGGCTATATGTAAAACCAGAATATCAGCATCAAGGAATTGGCAGTCAATTAATCGATTTCGCAATAAAAAATGCAGGAAGACCGTTCTATTTAGAAGTACTAGAAGGAAATCCTGCACAAAAATTATATTTAGCCAAAGGCTTTAAGACTATTCAACACGAAAGTGGTAAGATGCCAGGCAATGAGAGCTTTCATGTTGAAGTAGATTTGATGAAATATGAAAAATGATTGGGCGATCAAACCCAATCATTTTTTATTACAAACTATCTTGAATATTATCGGCTAGGTAATTGTAGAGCATACCCTTCTTTAAGGCACTAGTGTCGACCCCTAAGGCTTCGGCAATTGCATAGGCAAAGGCCCAAGCGGTAGCAGGACCACGGCTTGTTAAAACTTTATGCTCTTTATCAGTAACGGTGATTTTCTCTGAAAAATGAGCACTTGGGGCATCTTTTAAGCATTCTTCTTCAATGCCTGGATAACAAGTGAAGTCCGCATCTGCCAAAACACCATAGCGAGCAAGAGCGCGTGGAGCAGCACACATTGCGGCATCCCACTTGCCAGCTTCATGACGCTTAATCATCAGATCACGTAATTTTTCATTATCGCGTAAGTTAGCAGAACCAGTCATGCCTCCTGGAAAGGCAACCAAATCATAATCTAATAAACTGTCATCTACAACTTTGTCACAAGTGATTTCAATATGATGGTCACCATCTACTTTTTTACTTATTAAACCTACCATATCGCATTCAACATTAAGTCTACGCAATACGTCAACAACGCTTAAACCTTCGACTTCTTCGCAACCGTCTGCAAATACTACAGCAACTTTTGTCATAAAATCATCCTTTCTATAACTATTTTAATTATCTACTTACATTAGATCTAAGTAAAATGAAAGATCTGCTAATTTGCTTAAATGAAGAGTAGGATGAGGTGAAATTGGTATCTTGTCTTTTTTAGGTGCCAGCCATAATGATTTTAGATTGGCATTTTCTGCACCTTGAATTTCTTCATCCAGATTAGTTCCAATTACTAAAACTGTGTCTGGATCAATATCTGGATTGTCTTTCAGAATCTTAAAGAAAATATTTTTGCTTGGCAGCTTGTCCGTAAAATCATCGGCGAAATAAGCATTGTCAAATGAAGAAAGCAATTCTGTAGGTGCAAGGCGCGGTTCGATTTGAGTGCGCTTTTCTTTAGCAAGCAAAATCAAATGCAGCTTGCCACTGACTTCATCAATAAAGTCGATGGCGCCCTTGACTAACCTGGTTTGATCCTTCATTGCATCATCAAAAACAGTTCGCGTTTTAGAAAGATCTTCTTTTAAAAATGTAGATAAAGCTAAATCGATTTGATCATCGCTAGATAAATTTTTAAATTCTTTTTCTAAGCTAGTGTAGCGTAGTCGCTCAGCTGGTCCCCAGTCTAACCCATAATGTTTTAAAGTTTGCTGCAGCGCAGTTTTTTCTGCTAATTTTTCATTTAATAAACTGCCTTCGGGAATAAAAATTAAAGTTTCAAATGTAGCCATGAATAAACTTCCTTTGTGTTAGTTCCTATTAGAATTATAATGAACTAGACAATTTTAGGAAAGGAATTAAAAAATGACAATCTGGACCGTAATTTTCTTATTATTAGGTGGTGTTGCAGGTGGCTTATTATCGTCAGTGGCCTCAATGGCATCACTTGCATCATACCCAGTTTTGCTAGCAGTAGGAATTCCACCAGTATTTGCTAATGTAACTAATGATGCGGCGCTAATTTGGACTAGCATCGGTTCAACTGTATCTTCGACTAAGGAATTAAAAGGACATTGGAAGCAAGTTTGGTTCTATACCATTTTTACAGTTGTGGGATCAATTTTGGGTTGTATTTTGCTTCTATCTTTTCCTCCAAAGATTTTTGAAAAAGCAGTACCGTTCTTTATTGCTTTCTCAGGATTGATGATTATTGTTTCTGGGAAACATCATAGTTTAAATACTAAGGCGCAACCAACATGGCTTAAAATAATTTATTTTCTCGCACTTTTAGTCATGGGGATGTATACGGGTTACTTTGGTGCAGCTGGTGGAGTCATCGTACTAGTACTTTTAACTTATATTACTAATGATCGATTTATTGTTATTAACGCTATTAAAAATGTGATTTGTGGTTTTGCCAATTTGGTAGCCTTAATTATCTTTATGTTTACTTCGCATATTTATTGGCTTCAAGCGATTCCTTTGGCAATCGGGATGTTTATTGGTGGTTATATTGGGCCAGCTATTTTAAGACGAGTACCGGAAAAGCCAGTTCGAATTTTCATTGCAAGCTTGGCCTTCATTCAAGCCGGTTACTTCTTTTATACGGCATACCTGCAATAAGTTTGGTACAATATTAAGCAATGAAAAGGGGGGCTAAGGTTGATGGCAACAGAAGTTTATTTGGTACGTCATGGTGAAACAATGTTTAACCAATTGGACAAAGTTCAGGGTTGGTGCGATTCTCCTCTAACCGTGAAGGGGATTAACGATCTAAAGAGAACCGCTAAGGCCTTGAGTCAAGTTCACTTTGATAACATGTATTCATCAGATTTGAAGAGAGCAATTGATACCGTTCACTTGATGAAGGATGCTAATGTGGTCTCGGATATTGGTAAAATTAAAAAGCTGCCTGAATTTCGTGAGGTCTTCTTTGGAACTTTTGAAGGCGATGATATTAACCAGACTTGGGAGCAAGTAGCACTAGCCGCAGGAATTGGCCATGAAGATGATGTAACTAAGATCATCAATCAGGTAGGCTTGCGCAAATTTCGTGCAGCAACAAAAAAGGCTGATCCGCGTCATTTAGCGGAAAATCAGGATGAGTTAGATGAGCGGATGGTACGGGCAATTGACGTTTTGCGCGATTTAACTAAAGATGAACAAAGAGTTTTGTTAGTTAGCCATGGTGACTTTATTAAAACTTTGTCCATAAAATATTGGAATAAGAGTAATGGCAAAAACGATATTGTTTTTCCAAATAATGGGAGCGTTACTCGTGGAATTTTGCACGATGACGGTTCATTTGAAATTGTTGATTATAATGTAGATGCTGAAGAGCTATAAAAGTCCTACTGCCGAAGTAGGGCCTTTTTTGGTACACTGATAACGAAAGGAAAATATTTTATGAATAAAGATCATACAACTAAGCGTTATGTCTTCGTAACTCTACTGAATGTTGTTATTACTATTGCTGAATTTATAGGTGGTATTTTTTCAGGTTCATTAGCACTGCTTTCAGATGCAGTTCATAATCTGAGTGATGTTGGTGCAATTATTTTATCTTTTGTGGCGCACCTGATTAGTCGCAAAAGTCGTAATCAGTTTAAGACCTTTGGTTATGAAAGAGCTGAAACTTTAGCCGCTTTTACTAATGGCGTTATCTTGATCGTGATCAGTGTGGTTTTGTTTGTTGAAGCAATTCAACGTTTCTGGAAGCCGGAACATATTCACGGTGGCATTATGCTGATTGTCTCGATTATTGGGCTGGCTGCCAATATTATTTCAATGCTAGCAATGCATAGCGATTCCAAGGCTAATTTGAATGTACGGTCAACTTTTATTCATATGTTAAGTGATGCCTTGTCCAGTGTAGCGGTTGTAATTGGTGCGATCTTCATTTACTTCTGGAACGTAACTTGGCTTGACCCGGTTTTGACTATTTTAGTTTCAATCTTTGTTTTGCATGAAGCTTATGAAATTACAATGAAAGCAGCCAATGTTTTGATGGAATCTAATCCTGATATCGACTTGAATGAAGTGAACAAGATTGTTTTATCGTTCCCCATAGTTCAAAATATCCATCATGTCCATGTTTGGCGCTACAGCGATGACTTTATTATGATGGACGCGCATATTAATGTAGCCCCAGGATTAAGAGCCGATGAATTAGAGCAGCTATACCAAGATATTGGACAGGAGTTACAAAAAGAGTTAGGTATTAATCATATTACCTTACAAGCAGAGTGCGAGCGTGGCAGAAAAGACAAGATGATCGTTCCAGGCCACGGTATTAACGAAGATTAGGTGAAAGAATGTTTAATGTTAATATTTTTACAGCGATTATTGTATTGATTATGGGTATTTATGACATGTCCTATGCTTTTAATAGGCGTAAGCAACCTATCAATAAAGGCGGCATTAGAGCCTTTATGGCTTTAGGAATTATCTTCACGATCGCAGGAATTGTTATGATCGTTAGAGTATTAATGAAGTAAGGAATCTTAGAATGGCTAAATTAGTATTAGTTCGACATGGCGAAAGTGTGGCAAATGCTGCCAATGTTTATACTGGCTGGAACGATGTTCCGTTGACTAAAAAAGGTGAAGAACAAGCAGAAAAAGCTGGTGAATTGATTAAAACCATTTCGGATTTTGCTCCCACCCACATTCATACTTCAGTCTTATCCCGTGCAATTGTGACAGCAAATATAGTAGCCGATGTCTGCAATTTATTATGGCTACCGATGACTAAGACCTGGCGGCTGAATGAACGCCACTACGGTGCTTTAAGGGGCCTTAATAAGGACATTTCACGTAAAGTATTTGGTGTGGAACAAGTTCTATTGTGGCGACGTAGTTTTGATTCAGTTCCACCTAAGCAGGGGTCACCAATGATTGATCGCCGTTATAAGCATTTTGATCAGCATTTGATGCCACGGGCAGAAAGTTTACATCAAACTCAGAAAAGACTCATGCCATATTATTATGATCATATCGCATCTCGATTGATGAATGGTGAAGACCAACTGATCGTAGCCCACGGTTCAAGTTTGCGTGCTTTGATAAAAAAGCTAGAGCAAATTAATGATCATGACATCGTAAAACTGGAAGTTCCTAATGCGGAACCGATTGTTTATACTATGGATGAGCACTTAAAGATTATTAACAAACAAATTTTACGTAAATAATGTTAAAAATGCACCTTAGTGCATTTTTTTAATGCTCTAAATGAGGTTTTACACATATCTATGGTAAAATCTATTATGATTTCTAGTATATTTAGTTTGGAGTATTAGGCATGCGTAAATTATTTTTATTACGAGGTGCACCTGGCTCCGGTAAATCTTCTTTTATTGCTCGCCATCACTTAAATCCTTATGCGATCAGTCGTGATCAAATTAGGCTACTATTGGCGGATTTGACAGTTTACTATCAAGAGGATGCGGATGTTTTACACCAAGTCATTCCGCGGCACGTAACTGTGCGTACTGAGCAAATGGTGGATCACCTTGTAGAACACAAGATGGAATATGGCGAAACTGTTATTGTGGATGGGACGCATATCGTTCCAAGTGCGATTGAACATTTTAAGCCTTGGGTAGACAAGTATCACTATGAATGCTTTGTAGTAGATCTGATGGAACATACTACCTTAGAGAGTTTGCTTAAGCGTAATCAGACTAGAATGCATTACGATTGGGTTAAGCCTGAAGTGGTTAAGCAAATGTATCGTTCTTATGAAGCACATCCAGAAGTACCATACTGGGCACATAAAGTTGTGCCAAATCAGATGGATCATGCGTTGTCACAGCGTGAGACAAATTTAGATCGTTATGCTCATGTGATTGCGGTTCCTGACATGGTAGATGAAGAAGATTTTCCACATGTGCATATCTCGAACTTTTATTTTTCATTTAATGACAAGTTTACAGAAAAGTATGGAACTTATCGAAATGTAGTTTCAATTGCTAAAACTGAAGATGAAGCAGTTAAGCAGTTCAAGTTGCCATATTTTGTCTTTAAGTTTCATCACAAGCACTTTTTGATTTCAGCTTATCCAATTCGAAATGAGATGTTGGATCCGATCAGAAAGGTTAAGGGAGTTTGGACATATTCAACTGGTTTGTATAATGTAGCGGATTTTGTGAAAGAATTTCCGGAAAATAAAAAGCAACATGTGCATCAGTTCAACTTAAGTAAGTTAGATCCAACCCGCTTATTACATATTTGGTAAAAAAGACGTAGTTAGAACATTTTATCTAACTACGTCTTTTGTGTAATTTACTTATATTTTGTTTTACTTCAATTTGCCGGCCTTAGCTAAAACTTCTTTAGCCTTTTCAAGTGAATGGTGTTCTTCACGATAACGCTTGATGTCATAGCCATCAACATCGGTTAACTTGCAAAGTCTATCATCAAGGTCTTTGAATTCTTTTTCAAGATCCTTAATGACGCCTTCTTCATCTTCAACGTAAACATACTCATTTTCATCAGCTTTGGCATCAATCTTAGCATCGTATTCGCCGACTTTTCTAGCATGTTTCAAAATAGATTTAATATCCTTAATCGTTTCATGTTGTGCAGTACGGTGACGACGATCAGGTACTGAATCTTCAATTCTAGCAAGGTGACTTTCAGTATCCTCAATCTTCTTAGAAATTCTATCTAAAGCTTTTAATTGTCTTTTTGAATAATCTGTCATGTTTTATACCTCCTAGGTAAAATGATAAGCTCTACTAAATGCGCTTTCATTGTAATTAGTAACGAAGGTATAAGCGAGAATTAACACTTATGAATAAAAAGAGTTACGCCTTAAAAACGTAACTCTTAGAAGTTTTGGATTAATATTTAAAAGCTAAGGCACCCATTGGATCCCATGGCAATAATTGAATAGGATTGTTCTTGCCTTCGTCGTAAGCCTTCTTAAGATCTTCTGGCAAAATGTCCTTGTTGATAACTGCTTGGTAAACAAATGAATCAAACCATGAATCACTCATTACGAAGTAACCATTGAAGCCAGGCTTTTCGCCCCATGAGTTTTCAATCTTCCATTTGGTTGGCTTACCGTTAACAATATCAACACCTGTAATAACCATAGCATGGTCCATCATACTTTCGCCTGAATCAAGTTTGTCAGCCTTAGACATTGAGAAGTCAACATCGAATAGTTGATCGCGACGGTAAAGGTTAGTGTCAAGAAGTCCTGCACGACGTTCAGAATCTTTAACAACGTTTGAACCAAACCAAACAACTTCGCCGCTCTTCAATTGCTTGATGATGAGGTCTTTCATTTCATCAACCTTTAAGTTCAAGTGACGAACTTGACGGCCGCCTTCAACATTACCTAAATACTCAACTGAGAAGACCTTGTGGAAAGGCTTGTCTTTAGTTGGGGCATTGATTGTGGAAATGTGGTTAGCTAAATCCATGCCAACATATTTATCAAAGAATTCCTTAGGAGTAATATCTTCGTCAATATGGTAATTGTGGTCGTCATCACGATATTCAAAGTTAAACTTCTTTGGTGGAACACCAAGTGAAATTGCAAGAACACGGAAGACATCGTTTAACATTTCTTCTTTGCGAGCTTGTACTTCAGCTTCTGATTTACCAGCATTAACAAGTCTACGTAATTCAAGACCATCTTTACGAAGTAAAGTATTTAAAGTATCGTTTAATGCACTAGAGTTAGTAGCATTAGCAGTTTCTGGATAAACACTCTTAGGAACGATACCATATTTTTCAATAATACCGCAAAGCATGTCCCATTGACCGCCGTCTTGTTGAGGAGTCGCAAATAAGAATGAAACTTTACGATCGCCCAAGTCCTTATCAGCAGTTGCGATCACATTTTCAAAGAACCAGTTAGACTTTTCAAATTTATCCCAGAAGTTAGTGTAATTTTGAGATAATTCGAAGTCCTTTAACTTAAATTTCTTTTGTAATGGGTGACGCATAGTGTTTAAAGCACTGAACATCCAGCAGCGACCAGACTGCTTTTGATCGGCAGGGTTACCTGTATCAATTTCGATTGAGAAGGTTGGATCTAGGTCGATCTTAGTTTGTAAGTTTTGACTAGCTTTGTAGATACCGTTTTCTTGAGCAGCGTGACTAGCAACATCAAAAACAGGGTGGTTAGCTAAGTCTTGTTCAAATTTATTAATAGTATCATTGTTGATTTCTTTTACCATAAAAAAATCCTCCTTTATAAGTACTTAAATTAATTTTATCTTATTCAAAATGAGTCGTCTAATAATCTTATCGATTAAATGGACGATGATACCAAATTTTGTGAAATTGAGGATGCTGGGTGAAGTAGTCAATGATCATAGGATCAAGCGGCCAAATGGGTAAGTTAGTTTCTTGAGCTAATTGCCAAACTTTTTGCATTTGTTTTTCAAGCAAATCCTGACTATTAAATTGTGGATTAATAAAAAAATGGTTCATTATCCAGACATTACTGTCTTTGCGAGCGATTTTATCTAAGGTAACGCTAGATAATAGTATGTCTTCTTCATTTTTTATAGTGAAAATTTGGTGCGTATCTTGCTTATTCATAAAAAATTCCTTTTTAAAAAAATAATCTCATTTTTTTGCGTAATAAATAATAGAGAGCTATTTATTTTGTGTTGACTAAAAACATTGTAAAATAGATAACTGTCAAAATAAAAGATAAATGGAGCTTTGGAATGAAAACACGTGGATTTGAAGTAGTCAAAAAGTATCAAGATCAGGAAATTAATCTTCCTCGCAGACAGACCCTAGCCAGTGCAGGCTATGACATCGAAGCGGCTGAAGACATTACTATCCCTAGCATTTGGCGACTAAATTTTGTGCGAATTTTTAGGTTGATTAGAAATGGACACCAGCTGTATGAGCGCGACTATGAGATGGCGGATCAGATTTTAAAGCCGTTGTTAGTGCCAACTGGACTTAAAGCTTATATGCCAGAAGATGAAGTGTTGATTTTAGCTAATCGTTCATCTAATACTTTTAAGCGTAATCTAGCTTTGCCAAATGGGATCGGCGTTATCGATGCAGATTATTACAATAATCCTAACAATGAGGGCGAAATTTTTGTACAAATGATTAATTATGGCGTACGGCCCTTGCACATCAAGAAGGGAGACCGTATTGCTCAAGGCATTTTTATCAAATACTTGAAGACCGACGATGATGATCCAATTAGTCGAAAAAGAGTTAGCGGCTTTGGATCAACTAATGAAAAGAAGGGGGATTAATGGCTAGAGTAAAAACACAATATAAGTGTCGTTCTTGCGGCTATATTTCGGCAAGTTATTTAGGCCGCTGTCCTAACTGTGGTGCCTGGAATCAATTTGAAAAAGAAACTGAAGAAGTGCAAAAGCGTTCTACTAAGGCAACTGCTAGTCGTTTGATTCAGAAGACTGGATTAAATGAACCGGTAAAGCTGGATAAGATTAAAGCTGAAAAAGAAGAACGAATTGTCACTAAATCTGAGGAATTAAACCGCGTTTTAGGTGGTGGTATTGTGCCAGGCTCACTAGTTTTAATTGGTGGAGATCCCGGAATTGGTAAGTCAACCTTGATGTTACAAATTATGAGTGACTTATCTGAAAAATATAAGGTGCTTTACGTTTCGGGAGAAGAATCAGCTAACCAAATCAAATTGCGGGCTGACCGACTGGGTGTAGGTCAAAGTAATATGCTCTTATATCCAGAGACTGACATGCATGATATTCGCGAACAAATCAATGATGTTAAGCCTGACTTTGTTGTAATCGACTCCATTCAAACTATGAATGAACCAAGTCTTGATTCGATGACTGGCTCTGCCTCACAGGTTCGTGAAGTAACAAGTGAATTAATGAAAATTGCCAAGATGGATGCCATTACAGTTTTTGTTATCGGCCACGTTACAAAAGAGGGTGCGATTGCTGGGCCTAAGATCTTGGAACATATGGTGGATACCGTTCTCTATTTTGAAGGGGATGAACACCATTCTTACCGAATTTTGCATTCTGTTAAAAACCGTTTTGGAGCAGCAAACGAAATTGGAATGTTTGAAATGGTTAATGAAGGCTTAAGAGAGGTAACTAATCCATCATCAATTTTTCTGGACCAAAGACTACCTAATTCTACTGGCTCTGCTGTGGTGGTATCGCTTGAAGGAACTAGGCCACTTTTAGCAGAAATTCAGGCTTTGGTTACTCCGACAGCTTTTGGCTATGCTAAAAGGACCACGTCAGGTATTAGTTTTAACAAAGCTTCATTGCTGCTAGCGGTGCTTGAAAAGCGGGGAAACTTAATGTTGCAGAATCAAGATGTCTATTTGACTGCAACTGGTGGGATTAAATTGAATGAACCAGCAATTGATTTAGCAATTGCCATGGCAGTTGCATCCAGTTATACCGATAAAGAAATTTCGCCGACAGATTGTTTTGTAGGCGAAGTGGGCTTAACTGGTGAAGTTCGCCGAGTTGATAAAATCGATGCACGAGTAAAAGAAGCGGCTAAAGTAGGGTTTAAGCGGATCTTTATTCCACGGCATAATATGTATTCTGGATTAAAAGATCATGGCATTGAGGTAATTCCCGTTTCGAGTATTCCCCAAGCTTTAAAATTAGTTTTTGGCTAGCATTAATTGAATTCTTACTATATAACGAGTAAACTAAGATTGTTTGAATTTACTATTTTTTGAAAGAGGCATGAATTTTGGCTAAAGAAAAAATCCGTGTAAGATATGCACCAAGTCCAACTGGTCACTTGCACATTGGTAACGCACGTACTGCACTTTTTAACTATTTATTCGCTCGTCATAACAAGGGTACTATGGTCTTGAGAATTGAAGACACCGACCAAAAGCGTAATGTTAAGGGCGGTTCTAAGTCTCAAATGGAAAACCTTCACTGGTTAGGAATTGACTGGGATGAAGGTCCTGATAAGGGTGGCGACTATGGTCCTTATCGTCAATCAGAAAGAAAAGAAATTTACCAAAAGTATATTGATCAATTGATCGATGAAGGTAAAGCATATTACTCATACAAGACTGAGGAAGAACTTGAAGCACAACGTGAAGAACAACGTGCTGCAGGTGTTGCACCTCACTATACTTACGAATATGAGGGTATGACTGCTGATGAAATTAAGCAAGCTCAAGATGAAGCAAAGGCTAAGGGCTTAAAGCCAGTTGTTCGTATCCATATTCCAGAAATGGAAACTTATTCATGGGATGATATTGTTAAGGGACACCTTGAGTTTGAATCAGACACTATTGGTGGGGATTTCGTTATTCAAAAGCGTGACGGAATGCCAACTTACAACTTTGCCGTAGTTATCGATGACCACTTGATGAAGATCACTCACGTACTTCGTGGTGATGATCACGTTTCTAACACACCTAAGCAATTAGTTGTTTATGAGGCACTTGGTTGGGAACCTCCTAAGTTTGGTCATATGACATTGATCATTAATTCAGAAACTGGTAAAAAACTTTCTAAGCGTGACGAATCAGTTCTTCAATTTATTGAACAATATCGTGATCTTGGTTACTTACCAGAAGCTATGTTTAACTTCATTACTCTTCTTGGTTGGTCACCAAAGGGTGAAAACGAAATCTTTAACAAGCGTGAATTCATCAAGCAATTTGACCCTGCACGTTTGTCTAAGTCACCTGCTGCTTTTGACCAAAAGAAACTTGAATGGATTAACAACCAATACATCAAGAAGGCTGATCGCGACACTTTGCTTGATTTAGCTTTGAACAACTTGCAAGAAGCAGGTCTTGTTGATGAGCATCCAACACCAGAAAAGATGGAATGGGTTCGTCAATTGGTTAACATCTACTCAGTACAAATGTCATACACTAAGCAAATTGTAGACATGGCTAAGATTTTCTTTGAAGAAGCTAAGGATCTTTCAGACGAAGAAATCGAAGAAATCAAGAATGATGATGGCCGTGGTGTAATTGAAGAATTCAAGAAGCAATTAGACCTCATCCCAAGATTTACTTCAGTTCAAATCATGAACGCTATTCAAGCAACTCGTAAGGCTACTGGCATCAAGGGAAGAAAGCTCTTTATGCCAATTAGAATTGCTACCACGCGTTCAATGGTTGGACCTGGTATTGGCGAAGCAATGGAGCTTTTAGGTAAAGAACGTGTATTAGAACACATTGATTTAACCTTGAAGCAAATGAGTGCTAATAATCTTTAATTAGATAAATTGAAAAAGAGGCTGCAAATAAATGCAGCTTCTTTTTTCATCTGCTAAAATAAAAATTAGTTATTTTGACAGAAGGGACAAGTGTTAGCCGTGAGAGTTTATAATACACTGACGCGTAAAAAAGAAGAATTTAAGCCATTAGTTCCAGGACATATCAGCATGTATGTCTGTGGACCAACGGTGTATAACTATATTCACATTGGTAATGCCAGAAGCGCAATTGCTTTTGACACCATTAGACGCTATTTTGAATATAAGGGTTATGACGTTAAGTATGTTTCTAACTTTACTGATGTTGATGACAAGATGATCAACGAAGCGAGAGCTGAAAAAACGACTGTACCCAAATTGGCTGAAAAGTTTATCAATGCTTTTTTGGCTGATACGACAGCGCTAAACATTGAGCCGGCGACTTTGCATCCCCGTGCAACTCATGAAATTAATGACATTATCGCTTTTGTTAAAAGCCTAATTGACAATGGCTATGCTTATGAAGTAGACGGCGATGTTTATTATCGTGCCAAAAAGTTTAAGCATTACGGTCAGTTAAGTGATCAAAATATTGAACAGCTTGAAGAGGGTGCTTCAGAGCACATTAACGATACAGAACAAAGCCGCAAAGAAGATCCAATCGATTTTGCTTTGTGGAAGGCGCAAAAGGAACCCGATGAAATTGCTTGGGATTCACCATGGGGCAAGGGACGGCCAGGCTGGCATATTGAATGTTCTGTCATGAGTACCAAATATTTAGGCGATACGATCGATATTCATGGTGGTGGTCAAGACCTTGAATTTCCGCACCATGAGAATGAAATTGCACAAAGTGAAGCTAAGACCGGGAAAAAGTTTGTTAATTATTGGCTGCATAACGGTTTTGTAACTGTCGGTAAAGATCAGGAAAAGATGTCTAAATCACTGCACAATTTCGTAACAGTGCACGATATTTTAAGGGAAGTTGATCCGCAAGTACTGCGCTTCTTCATGGCTAGCGTACAATATCGCCGCCAAATTAACTATTCTGCTGAAAATTTAGCACAAGCAGCTACAATTTTAGATCGCTTTAAAAATACTTTGACTAATATTAATTACCGTCTAGCAGATGATACAGCTAGTGAAGAATCAGCCGAATTAGCACAGGCGATTATGGCAACTAACGAAAAATTTGAACAGGCGATGGACGATGACTTTAATGTCCAAAATGCTTTAACAGCTATCTATGATTTGTTGCCTGTAGTCAATGCCAACGCTAATGCTGCTAGAGCTGACAAGCAAGAATTGCAAAAGTTTAAAGAGAAATTAGCTAGTTGGTTATTAGTGTTTGGCGTGGATACTAATAAGCTTTGCGTTAAAAATGCTGGCTCCAATGACGATGAAATTGACGCTTTAGTTAAAAAGCGTGATGAGGCTCGAGCAAATAAAGATTGGGCAACTAGTGATCAAATTCGTGATCAATTAAAGGAAATGGGGATCACTATTCAAGATACCCCACAAGGAACTAGGTGGACTCGTGACTAAAATAAAAAAACTAACGGAAGAGGATGTTAATCCGGATACTTTAAATGGACAAACTTTAGCCTATTTAGGGGATGCAGTGTATGAAGTAATTATTCGCAGACACCTAGTTAAAGGCGGTATCGTTAAACCACAAGTATTGCAGCGTGAAGCGACTCACTATGTTTCAGCTAAAGCACAAGCTGCGTTGGTAACTAAGATGCAAGATGAAGAAATGTTAACGGATGATGAATTAGCTGCTTTTCGTCGTGGACGTAATGCTAAAAGTCATACTAAGGCTAAGAATACTAGCTTGAAAACATACCAATTATCAACAGGCTTTGAAGCAATGATTGGTTATCTTTATTTACTGGGAAAAAATGATCGAGTGGCAGACTTAAGCAAGTGGTGTATTGATACTGTAGAAGAGGACGGGCTGAAAAATTATGACTTCAAATAAAGATTTTGTCTTTGGACGCCATGCCGGACTTGATTATTTAAAAACACAAAGTGCCGACAAGATTAATAAGGTTTTTTTGCAACACGGTGTACAAGAAGAATTTGCTAATCAAGTTTATAGTTTAGCTAAAAAAAAGCGTTTAGTTGTTCAAGACGTGCCTAAAAATAAGCTTGATCGTTTGGTTGCTGGTGGCAATCACCAAGGTCTAGTTTTAGCAATTTCTAGCTTTGAATATGCAGATTTAAATCAATTGCTGGACAAGTATGATGCAGAAGGTAAAGAACCATTTTTATTAATGTTGGATTCTATTGAAGACCCTCACAATCTGGGATCAATTTTGCGTTCAGCCGATGCTACTGGCGTTGATGGGATCATTATTCCTAAGCGTCACGCGACTGGCTTAACTTCGGTAGTAGCTAAAACATCTACAGGAGCAATTGATTATGTGCCAGTAGCGCGCGTTAATAATTTAGTTCAAACTACTAAAGAACTGAAGAAACGCGGTTACTGGGTCTTTGGAACTGATATGGCAGGTACTGATTATCGTGAATGGAATGCCCAAGGCAAGACTGTACTGGTAATTGGTAACGAAGGTAAAGGCATCGCCCCATTACTTAAAAAGCAGATGGATCAAACTATTACTTTGCCAATGGTTGGTCACGTACAATCCTTAAATGCTAGTGTGGCAACCGGGGTATTGCTTTATCAAGCTTATAATAGTAGAAATCCATTAGTAAAATAAACAGAAAGTAGACAAAAGTGTGAGTTTTGTCTACTTTTTTAGATACATAAAGCTCATTTCTGTCCATTAAACATGTGTTTTCTTCTCAAACTCAGGGGATAGTCTGTATTCTTTGAGGTGGAGGATAAATTGAATGATTAATGAAGAGAAGCTGATTAAGAAAGTACGGGCAGGAGATGACCAAGCTTTAGAAAAATTGTTTCATTTATATGAGCCGTTAGTAAATTCAATCGTGAAGCAATTCTATTTGCATCATTATGATCGCAAAGATTGGGATCAAGAGGCAATGATTGTTTGTTATGAAGCAGCACTAGTTTTCTCGCCTCAAAAGGGAAAATTTAGTAGTTTATATAAAACTAAATTGTTTAATCATGCACGGACCTTGGTACGTTACAATATGGCACGTCGCAGGCAAATCTATAGTCAATCGATCCCGCTAGAAAAGGCGGACATTCAAGGAAGCGTGAATGAACCATGCCGCTCTGAATTATCGATTCCAGTTGATGAGACTTACAATAATTTTGTTAATAGCTTGTCACACGTTGAATTAATTGCATTATTAACCATAATTGGCGAGATAAGTACAGAGTATGCGATTGATCATCTAAATATTGAAGCAATGAAGCTGGTCAGAGCTCGAGCACGAACTTTACAGAAAATGCGGAAAGTGCTTTTTTGATAGCTGATCAAAAGAAAGTGCGGTATAATAAGTAATGTAGAATATTTTAGGAGGTAATTTAAGATGGCAGACGAAATTATTAAGACTGCATTGTTAGACCGTCACATGAAGGAAGCTTTTGACTGGAGTGATTCAGATATGCCAGTTAGAGATGCCCTTTGGGACTACTTTATGGAAAAGAATGGTAGAGATACCATGAAGACGGAAGAAGATATGCTTCCATTTTTGAAAGACTCAGACGATAAAATCGAAGCCTTCGTTAACGAAAATCTTAAGAAGTAAATCCGACTAAAAAACAATGTTCTACGCACCGTGGTCACGCATAGTTTTGACCACTAAGACAGCTACCTTCTCCGGTGGCTGTTTTTTTATACTAAAATTAAGAAAGAATTTTAAAGATGAAATATATAATTGGCATAGACATAGGAACTACTGCGACTAAAGGTGTGTTGTATGGCGAAGATGGAAGTGAAGTAGCTAAATTGGCAATTTCCTATCCATTGATTCAGGAAGAAGCGGGGCAGGCTGAAGAAGATCCACAGCTTATTTTTGACGCGGTACAGAAAATGATTTATCAATTAAGTCAGAAAGCATCTGGTAAAATTTTGGCAATTTCTTGGTCTAGTCAGATGCACAGCTTAATTGGCTTAGGTGAAAATAATGAGTTACTGACAAACAGCATTACTTGGGCAGATAATCGTAGTAGTGATGTAGTGCAGCGGGCAAAAAAGTCGGGCTGGGCAAGAATGATTTATCAGCAAACGGGGATGCCGCCACATCCGATGGCGCCAGTGTATAAATTGCTGTGGCTTAAAGAAGAACAGCCAACACTTTTTGCACAAGTAAAAAAATGGATTAGTATCAAAGAATATATTATTTGGCGCTTAACTGGAAAAATATTAACTGATACAACTATGGCTGCTGGCAGTGGAATGATGAATTTAAAAACGCTGACCTGGGATGAAAAGATATTGGCTCAGATTGGGCTAGATCAAGTTCAATTGCCGACAATTGCTGATCAACAATCTACTGTGGGTAAAATTATTCCAGAATATCGTGCTAAATTGGGTTTAAATGATGAAACTCAAATCGTTTTGGGCGCAAGCGATGGGTATTTGTCAACGATTGGTGTCGGCGTTTTGGATGAGAAAGATTTTGCATTGAATGTTGGCACTTCTGGTGCGGTTAGAGTAATTGCACCGAAGGCAATTGTTGATCAAAAGAATCGCTTTTTCTGTTACCCTGTTGACGCCAAACATTATTTGCTTGGCGGCCCTGTAAATAATGGTGGAATTGTGTTCGATTGGGCCAGAAAAACAATTTTTGGCCCAGATGAAACGGCAGAGGACGTCTTAAATGTGGCACAAACTGCTCCGGCTGGAAGTAATGGATTGTTGTTTCATCCTTATCTTGGTGGTGAACGAGCTCCAATTTGGAATGCTCAAGCACGTGGATCTTTTGTTGGCTTGACGCGAAATCACACTAAACCGCAGATGGCTAGAAGTGTTTTGGAGGGAATTGTTTTTAACTTGCTTGGCGCCTCTCAAGGATTGCTTGATCAAGTGGGACAGCCTCAAGCTTTACGTGTTACTGGTGGCTTTGTGCAAAGTGATTTTGTTAGACAATTAATCGCGGACATTTTTAACTTACCAGTGATTGTAATTAAAAATGAGCAGTGTGGTACCCTAGCAGCTATGTTTTTAGCTAAAACTGCATTAGAAGATAAGCCAGACCTGGAAAAGATTAAAAAGCGTACTGCCGAAAGCCAAGTTTATTTTCCAAATCCCCAAAATGTAGCGATTTATCAAGAATTGATTCTCGTTTATCGAAAAATTGAGCATGAACTTGAAGCCTCTTATGAAGATTTGGCTCAGTTTCAAGATAAGCATCCACAGAAATTTGAGTAAAACAAAAAAGACGCATTGCGTCTTTTTTTCATAGATTGATTAACTATTAAGCATTTTCAATATCTTCAACAATCTGATCAACTGTCATACGATTGTCTTTCAAAATTTCTTTCAAAGGTACTTGATCAGTATAGACACGTTTTTGGCCGTAGTTGAGTACTTTAATATCCTTGTCGCCAAGGTAGGAAGCTACTTTTTCACCAAAACCGCCGTCCAAAATATTGTCTTCAATAGTAACAATAACTTTGTTTTCTTGAGTCAATTTGTCTAAAGCGGCAGTGTCTAAAATATTAGCAGAAACTGGATTTACTAAGCTAGCACCTGTCTTTTCAGCCACCTTTTTACCTAGCATATCGTACATATCACCTAACGCTAAAACAGCAACATCTTTACCTGGTTTAATGTCGTACTTGATTTCTGAATAGTCAACAGCAGTAATTTCTTTACCTTCAGGAACATCTTTGGTAGGCATCTTAATTGCTACAGGGTGCTTCTTTTGCTTAATAGCCCATTCCATCATTGCCTTTTCTTCGGCTAAGTTAGTTGGAGCAAGGTAGATCCAGTTAGGCAAGTTAGAAATCATTACTTGATCAAACACACCTAGGTGAGTCTTACTTGTGCCAGAAATGCCACCACCAGCAACCATCATTACAACTGGTAAATTATTAGCGGCAACATCGTGTGATAATTGATCAAATGCACGTTGCAAGAAGGTTGAATTTTCAAATAAAACTGGAGTTGCACCTTCCTTAGCCATTCCGGCAGCGAAGGCAACGGATTCTTGTTCAGCAATTCCTACATCATGGTAGTTTTCAGGATATTTGTTTTTAATTCTGTCTAAGCCGAAAACGCCGGGAATTGCGGCATTGATAGCCATGATCTTTTCACCATTATTGATGTGATCTTCAAGAACATCGAGTGCAATAGAGCTAGCGGTCGGACCTTCAGGCATTGCTACTGTCGTCTTGTCAGTCTTTAAATCGAATGGCATTACCCAGTGGTGTGCTTCTTCGTTGTCGATTGCAGGTTGATAACCTTTGCCCTTGAGAGTGTTGATATGAAGCAAAATAGGGTGATCAACATTTTTAACTGCTTTAAAAGCATCGATCATTGATTGGATATCATTACCATCTGCGACATAACGGTAATCAAAGCCCATTGCAGTAAATGGATTTTCTTTGGTTTCACCATTAGAATCACGCAGTTTCTTTAAAGCAGTAACTAAGCCACCGACGTTATCATCAATTGACATTTGATTGTCGTTTACCACTACAACTAAGTTATGCTTTTCAATTGCAGCGTTGTTTAGCCCTTCATAAGCAAGACCACCGGTCATTGAACCATCACCAATTAAGGCCATGATGTTTTCATGTTTGCCCATTAAATCGCGTGCTTTAGCCATCCCAGTTGCTAAGGCAATTGAGGTAGATGTGTGACCGACGGCGTAATAGTCATATGGGCTTTCATCAGGGTTGCTATATGGAGTTACATCTTCATAGTGGTCTGGATCAAGCCAAGCGAGTGCACGTCCAGTTAACATTTTGTGCGGGTAAGTTTGGTGGGAAACATCCCAGACAATCTTGTCCTTTGGTGCATTAAAAACATAGTGATAAGCAATTGTAGCTTCAACAATTCCTAAGTCGGGACCTAGGTGACCACCTTCAGCGGCATCTTTTTCTAAGATTAGAGTCCTAATTTCACTGGCTAACTTTTCCATTTCTGGAAGAGATAATTTTTTTAAATCAGCAGGACCAGAAATTTTATTCAATAGATATTCAGGATGTTTATTCATTATTATGTCCTTTCTAACAAGTAGTTACACTTATTATAGATAAGCAAAAATCAAAATAAAAATATTTAGTTGTAATTGAGCTCGATTACTTTTAGTAATGTAAATCAGATTATTGACGTAGGAAGGGGCAACAGTATAAAATACTGAGTAAGTATGTGTTTTTATAAAAGTTTGGAAGTGAGATTATGGCAGTGAAAAAAGCAGCCTTAGCCTGCAGTGTTTGTGGGTCACGCAACTACTCAATCACCGCAAGTAAGAATCGCACTCAGCGACTTGAACTTCAAAAGTTTTGCAAACATTGCGGTAAGAAGACATTGCATAAGGAAACGAGGTAAATAAAGCTAATGATTAAGTTTTTTAAGAGTGTTGGTCATGAAATGAAATTGGTTAAATGGCCATCCGCAAAGCAAAATAGACGTGATACAGCAACTGTTATTACTAGTTCAATTTTATTTGCGGCATATTTAGGTGCACTTGACTGGCTCTTCACTTGGTTGACTCAAAGATTAATGTAATTGCTAGCAGAATTAGAAATTATCAGCGATTCATGCTATAATATTGACAGCTAAAAGAAAACCTCTGTGGGAGGTTTTTTTGTTTACCTAAAATTTAAGGAGAAAAATATGGTCGAAACAGCACAAAAGAAATGGTACGTTTTGCATACTTATTCAGGCTATGAAGACAAGGTTAAGTCAGACTTGTTGTCACGTGCACAAAGCATGGGGATGCAAGACTACATTTTCCGTGTAATGGTTCCAGAAGAAGAAAAAGTAGAAACCGTTCGCGGCAAGAAACAAGAAATTGAAGAAAAGATTTTCCCAGGATATGTTTTAGTTGAAATGGTAATGACTGATGAAAGTTGGTTCATCGTTAGAAACACACCTAATGTAACTGGGTTCGTTGGCTCACACGGTGGTGGCTCTAAGCCATCACCACTTCTTGATGAAGAAGTAACGCGTTTGCTTAAGAATCAAGGTCAACCTGCTAAGAAACCAGTAGCTAACTTTGATATTGGCGAATCAGTAACTATTACTGAAGGTGCATTTAATGGCATGGTAGGTAAGATTACTGATATTCAACCAGATAAGTACAAATTATACGTATCAGTTGACATGTTTGGTCGTGCGACTACTGCTGAACTTGATTATGATCAAGTTAAGAAGCTTGACGAAAACGAATAATATTTAGAATTTTTAGTTGTAATTGTACCCAAACGATGTTATTCTAATACGGTACGTTTATTATTGTGGGAGGAGAAAAAAGGAAAATTCTCCATTTTAACCGCATCACGGAATCAAGGAGGTTTTGACCGTGGCAAAGAAAGTTATTAACGTAGTTAAGTTACAAATCCCAGCTGGCGCTGCTACCCCAGCACCTCCAGTTGGTCCTGCATTGGGTCAAGCTGGTATTAACATTGTTGGTTTTACTAAGGACTTCAATGCTAGAACCGCTGACCAAAAGGGCATGATTATCCCTGTAGTTATTACTGTATATGAAGATCGTTCATTCGAATTCATTACTAAGACTCCACCAGCACCAGTTCTTTTAAAGCAAGCTGCTAAGATCCAAAAGGCTTCTGGTGAACCTAATACCAAGAAGGTTGGTAAGGTAACCAAGGACCAAGTTAAGGAAATTGCCGAGACTAAGATGAAAGACCTTAACGCTGCTGATATTGAAGCTGCCATGCGCATGGTTGAAGGTACCGCTAGAAGTATGGGTATTGAAGTCGAAGACTAATCCTGTTATTTAGGTAACAAATTAGGTGGGAGAGTTAAGAGAAGCTCGTTTGACCACATATACAAGGAGGAAATCACATGCCAAAGCATGGTAAGAAATATTTAGATGCTGCCAAGAAGGTAGACTCAAATAAATTATACTCAGTAGCAGAAGCTATGAAACTTGTTAAGGAAACTTCATACGCAAACTTTGATGCTACTGTTGATGTAGCTTACAACTTAAGCGTAGATCCTAAGCAAGCTGACCAACAAATTCGTGGTTCTATCGTTTTACCAAATGGTACCGGTAAGACCCAAACCGTTGTAGTATTTGCTGAAGGCCCACAAGCTGATCAAGCTAAGGCTGCAGGTGCTGACTTTGTTGGCTCAGATGACTTGGTAGAAAAGATCCAAGGCGGCTGGTTAGACTTTGACGTTGTAGTAGCTACTCCAATGATGATGGCTAAGGTAGGTCGTTTAGGTCGTATTCTTGGACCTAAGGGCTTAATGCCTAACCCTAAGACTGGTACTGTTACTATGGATATCGAAAAGGCTGTTAAGAATGTTAAGGCTGGTCAAGTTGAATACCGTGTTGACCGCCAAGCAGCTATTCACACTCCTATTGGTAAGGTATCATTCACTGAAGACCAATTAGTTGAAAACTTTGACGCATTACGCGACGTTATCTTACGTGCTCGTCCAGCTTCAGCTAAGGGTCAATACATTAAGAGTGTTGCTGTTTCAGCAACCTTTGGCCCAGGGATCAAGCTTGATCCATTAAACTTGGACTAATTTAAAATAGACTATTAAAAGCCTCGCTATTGCGAGGCTTTTTTCTATTCATTGACCTATTATTTTCGAACATGGTATCATAAATTGAACTTACAAATCTATATATTAAGGATAATGTCATGAAAAAGCATTCTATTGGAAAACTAGTCATTATGTTGGTGCTAATGCTAGCTTTTGTTACGGGCTGTGCTAATAATGGTTCTAAAATCACTATTGTTGGTTCAAGTGCAATGCAGCTTTTAGCAGAACAAGCAGGTAATGATTATCGCTTAAGTCATCAAGACAGCAACATTGTCGTGCAGGGTGGAGGATCAGGTACAGGATTGAGCCAGGTTCAAGCTGGTGCAGTCCAGATTGGAACCTCTGATGTTTTTGCCGAAACACAAAAGGGAATTGATGCCAAGAAACTTCGTGATTATAAAATTGCAGTAGTTGGTATTGTTCCAATTGTTAATAAGGGTGTAGGTGTGAAAAATGTTTCGCAAAAGCAATTGAAACAGATCTTCACTGGTAAATTAACGAATTGGAAGCAACTAGGTGGCAAAAATGAAGCCATAACTGTGATCAATCGTTCTAAGGGAAGTGGTACTAGATCTGCTTTCGAAGATATAATTTTACAAGGAACAAAACCAGTTAAGTCGCAAGAACAGGACTCTAACGGTGCCGTTAAAAAGATTGTTAATTCAACGCCGGGTACGATTAGTTACTTGTCCTTTCCTTATGCTCATGATACCAATATTCAAAAGTTGAGTATTAATGGGGTAAAGCCAACTAACAAAAATATTACTACTAATAAGTGGAAGATTTGGTGTTATGAGCACATGTACACTAAGGGTAAGCCCAACAAACAAACTAAAGCGTTTATTAATTATATGTTAGGTGAAAAAGTACAAAAAGATCTTGTACCTAAGATTGGGTACCTCAGTATCAATGAAATGAAAGTAACTCGTAATAGCAAGAATCAAGTTACACAAATAGGAAAATAGTTCATGGATAAGAAGGATAAATTAAAGGAAGTTGTTGATCAAGCAATTGCTAGTCAACACGTTCCACACGTTAAATTAAAAAAGATGGGTCCGACTAGTGTTGATATTGATAAATTAACCAAGCCATCTAAAGAGACTCATCAAGAATATTGGGGCAAGGGTTTAACTTACTTGGCAATTGTTTTGATTATTGTCTTAGTTGTCTCAATTATCGGCTTTGTCGGCTATCACGGCTTGGCTACTTTTGTCAGCGATCATGTTAATGTCTTTCACTTTTTGACTTCAACTGATTGGGACCCGGGTGAGGGCAAGAATCATGTTGGTGCTGCGGTAATGATCGTTACTTCGTTCTTAGTAACTCTTTTAGCAGCATTGGTAGCCACCCCGTTTGCAATTGCAATAGCTCTTTATATGACTGAATATTCATCTAAAAAGGGTGCCAATTTCTTACAGTCAGTGACTGAATTATTAGTTGGAATTCCGTCTGTAGTTTATGGTTTCTTGGGATTAACTATCATCGTGCCTGTGATCAGAAAACTATTTGGTGGAACAGGTTTTGGTATTTTAGCAGCTACGTTGGTGTTGTTCGTTATGGTTTTACCAACAATCACATCATTAACGGTTGATAGTTTAAAGGCTGTACCAAGTCATTTTAGAAAAGCTTCAATGGCCTTAGGTTCTACGCATTGGCAGACTATTTATCATGTTGTTTTGCGAGTTGCTACGCCTAGAATTTTGACGGCGGTAATCTTCGGAATGGCAAGGGCCTTCGGTGAAGCTTTAGCCGTACAAATGGTTATCGGTAATGCCGTCTTGATGCCATACAATTTGGTCAGTCCATCAGCAACATTAACTAGCCAATTAACTAGTCAAATGGGAAATACGGTCATGGGAACTTTGCCAAACAATGCATTATGGTCATTAGCATTATTGCTTTTAATTATGTCTTTGGTATTTAATTTCCTAGTTAAGTTAATTGGAAAGAAGGGACAAAAGTAATATGGATGCAAAAAAGAAAGATAAATTAGCTACGGCGATTATCTATATTTTGGTAGGAATTGTTGTATTAATTTTGGCCGGTATCCTAGGTGATATCTTGATTACAGGTATTCCACATTTGTCCTGGCACTTTTTGAGTTCTGAAGCCTCATCATACCAAGCTGGTGGTGGGGTACGTGATCAACTTTTCAATTCAATTTATTTGTTAATTTTGACTACTATTATCTCCTTACCAATTGCTTTAGGAGCAGCAATTTATCTAGCAGAATATGCTAAAGATAATTGGGTGACCAATTTGATTAGAACTACAATTCAAATTCTTAGTTCATTACCATCAATTGTAGTTGGCTTATTTGGTTATTTATTGTTTGTAGTTCAATTTGGCTTTGGTTTTTCAATTATTTCTGGTGCTTTAGCTTTGACCTTCTTTAATTTGCCAATTTTAACTAGCAATATTGAAGAAGCAATCAAGGGCGTCCCACAAGATCAACGTGAAGCAGGATTGGCTTTAGGATTATCTAATTGGAAAACTATTCGCGGAATTGTTTTACCCGCTGCTCTTCCCGGAATTTTAACTGGAATTATTTTGAGTGCGGGCCGAATCTTCGGGGAAGCTGCTGCTTTGATCTATACAGCGGGACAAAGTGGATCAACAGTCAATTATGCGGACTGGAATCCATTTAGTCCAACTAGTCCACTTAATGTAATGCGGCCAGCCGAAACATTGGCGGTCCACATTTGGAAAGTAAATACTGAAGGAATTATTCCTGATGCCACGATTGTTTCAGCAGCTACTTCAGCGCTCTTGGTTATTGTGGTAATCGTATTTAATTTAGGTGCACGTTATTTAGGCAATAAATTGTACCGCAAGTTAACTGCAGCTAAGTAGGTGAAATAATGCAAGATTTAAAACCTAGCTATATTAAAACTTTTGCAAATGATGATTTGGAATTATCAACTGAAGATTTAAGTGTTCTTTATGGCGGTAAGGTACAAAAATTATTTGATGCCAGTCTTCAATTTAAAAAGAACACGATTACAGCTTTGATCGGTGCTTCGGGTTCAGGTAAATCAACATTTTTACGTTCATTAAATCGAATGAATGATCGAGTAGCAACTGTTAACGGAAAAATCTGGTTTCATGGTTTAGATGTGAATAAGCCTAATATCAATGTTTATGAATTAAGAAAAAACATTGGCATGGTTTTTCAGCGGCCTAATCCATTTCCTAAATCAATTAGAGAAAATATTGTTTATGCTTTGAAGGCAGATGGACATAAGGATCGGGCAGAACTTGATCGAGTTGTAGAAGAAAGTTTGCGTGCGGCTGCTTTATGGGATGAAGTTAAAGATAAGCTGGATAAAAGTGCATTAGCATTGTCGGGTGGTCAACAACAGCGTTTATGCATTGCTCGTGCTTTAGCTGTTAAGCCAGAAATTTTACTACTGGACGAACCTGCCAGCGCTTTGGATCCTGTTTCTACTTCTAAACTGGAAGATACCCTTAAGCAGTTGAGGAGTAAGTATACTATGATTATGGTAACTCACAACATGCAGCAAGCCTCAAGAATTAGTGATTATACTGCATTCTTCCATTTAGGACATGCAATTGAATATAATTCAACGGCAGAGATCTTTACTAATCCTAAGGGTAAGATTACTGAAAACTATATTCAGGGAAGTTTTGGATAAAATGACAACAATAATTTCAGCAAAAGATGTACATCTAAGTTATGGCAATTATGAAGCACTGCACGGGATCAGTCTTGATTTTAAGAAAAAAGAATTAACAGCTTTGATCGGTCCAAGTGGTTGTGGTAAATCTACTTTTTTACGCTGTCTTAATCGAATGAACGATGACATCGAAAACATTAAGATCACAGGTGAAATCAAGTTTGAAGGCCAAGATATCTATAATTCTAAAATGGATTTGGTCAGTCTACGTAAAGAAGTCGGCATGGTTTTTCAACAGCCAACCCCATTCCCGTTTTCCGTATATGACAATGTGGCTTATGGCTTAAAAATTGCTGGTGTTAAAGACAAAGAGCTAATTGATCAGCGGGTAGAAGAGAGTCTTAAGCAAGCTGCTATTTGGAAAGAAACAAGGGACAATTTAACTAGAAACGCTCAAGCATTTTCAGGAGGACAGCAGCAAAGAATTTGTATTGCTCGTGCGTTGGCTGTTAGACCTAAAGTTGTTTTATTAGATGAGCCCACAAGTGCGCTTGACCCAATTTCAAGTAGTGAGATTGAAGAGACACTGATGGAACTAAAGCATCAGTATACTTTTATTATGGTGACTCACAATTTGCAGCAAGCAGGACGAATTTCTGATCAGACCGCCTTTTTGATGAATGGCGATTTGATTGAAGCTGGTCCAACTGAAGAAATGTTTATTGCACCTAAGAAACAAATCACAAGTGATTATCTTAACGGTCGTTTTGGTTAAAATTTTGAGGTAAAAAGATGCACGAAATATTTTTGGATGAACTGAAAAAATTAAATACACAATTTATGGAAATGGGTGTCCTCGTCAACGATGATATTGACCATGCTACCCGTGCTTTTGTTGATCATGATAAAAAGACTGCGCAGTCAATGGTTGATGATGAAGAAAAGATTCCTACAGAATCAATTAATATTCAAAAGCAAGCCTTAAAATTAATGGCCTTGCAGCAACCGGTAGCTACTGATTTTAGAGTTGTTATCAGTATTTTAAAGGCCACTACTGACTTGGAGCGAATTGGTGAAAATGCTATGAGTATTGCTCTGGAAACAATCAGAGTAAAAGGTAATCCTCGTATTCCAGAAGTTGAAGAAATTATTTCTAATATGACACATAATGTGCGACATATGTTAATTCAAGTTTTAACTGCTTACGTGCAAGATGATGAAAAAATGGCACGTGAAGTGGCTAGTCGTGATAGCATGATTGACCACGACTATGTAAGAGCTCGTCAATTGATCGTTGATGGAATTGAAGATGATCCTTCGCGTGCAATGGCTTCATCAAGCTATTTTGTAGTTACCCGTTTACTTGAACGAATCGGTGACCACATTGTTAACTTGGCTAGCTGGGTCGTTTATAAAACTACGGGTGAACTAGAAGAACTATCTAATTCAACTGAAAGTGAAACGATTTAAATAAAGTACCGTAAAAAGCGGTGCTTTTTTTGTAATAAAAAACAGTTGATACGCGTGGTGCTAGTTAAATCGTTCTAGACAATATGCCATATTATAAGCTAAAATAGCTATTTCTAGCCGCTGTTGAAAGCCTACTGGACTTCTTGCTCGATTATTCTCAGCGTTGTAATAACTAAGCAAAGAAAAGTCGCTTTCAATGCTTCTTCTAATTGCCATCATCGCTTACTATTGCGTGGACCTTGAAGCCATAATAATAGACTTTCTTGGTTGCTTTATAACCAATATCAGCTACGCCCCGAAAGATCTTGACACGATAATTGCGAACAGGCTGGGAAACTATCAATAATCAAAAATTCTCCAGCTGTCTTTACTTCTTGATTCCAAGCCTGACGGATACAACGAATTAGAGGCAAGAGCATTCGAGCTCGACGGTTAAAACGAGAATGAGATAAGCCAACGAAGAATTTACAGAATCGTCGTTGAGATTCAATTCCAATTTCAGTTTGCCAAATGAGCATCGCTAAGATAGAACTATCAGGAAGCTTGGTCTGATCAACATTTTTACGATGTTTAAGTCCATCAGGCGCATAAAGCTTATACAGCGAGCGACAAATCACATTTAACCGATTAAAACTAACTTGTAAATGGTGAGAAAAACGCTTAAGCTTGAGATAGTTCAATTAGATCAGACTATTTTCTATTTAAATTACTTACAACTTTTATTAACTAAAACGATTTAACTAGCACCACGCGTATAATTAATGAATATTTCAAAAACTGTATTGGCGTTATACCAAACAATTATTGGTGAAAAACAGAAACGCTTAATTAAGACAGCAGATGCTTATTTGGACATTAACTACGGTGATAAAGTTTATCAGATAATTGATCAAGTTAAGGAACGTAATATTCCAATTTTGTCTTTTGGGGATACAGCAGATCAAAACAATACTTACTCAAACTAGACTGTTTTTGGCAATGATCAAGTAGACGAGATGGTGGATAAAATTAATGAAATCATCAATAACCAAAATAAATAAAATTATCTTTTGCATTTTACAGCAAAGCTTGCTATAATAATTAACTGTAAATTCTACCTAAGACTCGGGTGGCATGACGCCTCAAAATCCCGCCGAGGCCAGAAGATGATGAAGATTTTTATGCTCCATGTCTTTCGGCATGGAGTTTTTGCTTTTTTAAGGCCTTATAGAATTTATCAATGTGATCATGGAGGTGAAATAATTTGAGTAAAGCTGCTATTGCTGAAAAAGAAAAGTTCGTTGATGCATTTGCTGAAGAACTTAAAGCTGCTAAGGCAATCTTGGTAATTAACTACCTTGGTTTGACTGTTGAAGAAGTTACTAACATGCGTAAGGAACTTCGTGATAACGATGTTAAGATGAAGGTTATCAAGAACACCTACTTAAGACGTGCTGCTGCTAAGGCTGGTATCGAAGGTCTTGATGATACTTTTGTTGGACCAACTGCTGTTATCTACACTGATAACGCTGATGACGTTACTGAACCTGCACGTATCGTTTCTAAGTACGAAGATGACTTTGACGTTATCGAAATTAAGGGTGGTATGCTTGAAGGTAAGTTGACTTCTAAGGATGAAATCAAGGAACTTGCTGCTATCCCAGGCCGCGAAGGTTTGCTTTCAATGCTTGTTTCTGTATTACAAGCTCCTGTACGCGACTTCGCATATGCTGTTAAGGCTGTTGCTGAATCTAAGGATGAAGACTCAGCTGAATAATAAAGAAATTTATATTTAATATCTAAATTCTAATTTTTCGGAGGATACTTAAATGGCTTTAGATACTGATAAGATTATTGAAGAATTGAAGGGTGCTACCATCCTTGAATTGAACGACCTTGTAAAGGCTATTGAAGACGAATTTGACGTTACTGCTGCTGCTCCAGTTGCTGCTGCAGGTGCTGCAGACGCAGGTGCTGCTAAGTCAGAATTCGACGTTGAATTGACTGAAGCAGGTCAAGAAAAGGTTAAGGTTATTAAGGCAGTTCGTGACATTACTGGTCTTGGCCTTAAGGACTCAAAGGACCTTGTTGATGGTGCTCCTAAGAACGTTAAGGAAGGCGTTTCAGAAGACGAAGCTAACGACATCAAGGCTAAGCTTGAAGAAGTTGGTGCTACTGTAACCCTTAAATAGTTACAGCCCAACTGGGCAACTATGAATAAGCTCTTTGCTATGTGTGAAGAGCTTATTTTTTTGTATAATTAAATTTATGATGAAAGATATAGAAAGAAGACTAACGCCATATCAATGGGTAATGGCCATTTTAGCTATTATTTCGATTTTTTTGATTATTTTAGATTTTGCTGCGGTTATTAATATTGATGAACCGACTAGTAAATGGTTCTGGATCAATAGTGCAATTGTAGTATATTTTGCAATTAATTATTTTCGTGGCTTACATGCAGCAGAAGACAAGAAACTATATTTCAAAACTCACATTTATGACTTGCTGAGTATTATTCCAATGGGGTTATTGTTTATCAGCTTAAATATTTTTAATTTATCTGGGCTGGTATCAGATTTGCGGCTTTTGCGTTTGATTCGATTAGCTGGTTTGATGGGAAAATTACGTAATATTTTTCATACTAATGGCCTACTCTATGTAATCTTTTTTACAATTACATTTTTGTTGGTAGGAGCGGAAGCATTCGCAATCACTGAACATGTAACGCTGGATACTGCTTTTTGGTGGGTCATTTCAACAGCTACTACTGTCGGTTATGATGCAATTTTTGGCAAAACAATTCCACCGCATAGTATTGTAGGAAAATTCGTTACATTAGTAATGATGCTTTTAGGAATTGGAATAGTTGGTATGTTAACGTCATCGATTACTTCGTATTTGATGAGGAGAACGAATGGCGCAAATACGTTAAAAACGCATGATAATATTCAATTAATTTTGAAAAAGCTTGATAATTTAGAAAAGCAAAACAAGGATTTGGCTGATCAAAACAAAAAGATGCAAGCACAGATTAATGAATTGAAAGATGTACAGAATACAACGGAGCTGCATAAGATAAAAGAATGGTTTGAGAAAAAGAAAGGTTAGTTAAAATGAGTGAAGAAAAAAATCAAATGTATTTTGCGACTGATCCTACTGCCAAGCATGATCAACATGTTGTTGATTATCATGTTGATAATATTGATTTGAAATTCACAACAGACGCAGGTGTCTTTTCTAAAATGAGGGTTGATTATGGTTCAGGCGTATTGATCAAGGCAATGAAAGATGTTGTTTTTCCTAAGGATAATATCTTGGATGTTGGTACCGGTTATGGTCCGATTGGTTTATTTGCGGCTAAGTTTTGGCCTGATCAAACTGTAGATATGGTTGATGTAAATGAGCGCGGATTAAGCTTGGCAAAGCAGAATGCACAAGTTAATCACATAGATAATGTAAATATCTATTCCTCTGATTGTTATGAACATGTGGATAATGATAAAAAGTTTGGTCTAATATTAACAAATCCGCCTATTAGAGCAGGAAAAAAAGTGGTTAATGAGATTTTACTGGGAGCAAATGAGCATTTGGTTAATGGCGGTATCTTATTAGTAGTTATTCAGAAAAAGCAGGGAGAACCTAGTGCGCGTAAGCTGATGACCAATACATATGGTAATTGTGAAATTTTAACAAGAGATAAAGGCTATTATATCTTAAAATCAACTAAGAAATAACTAAATAAAAAATGCTTGAAAGTACTATTAAATAAGCATTAGACTTTATAAAAGTGCTTTCAAAACTGGATTTATCCTCGTATAATAATCTTGTAAATATCAAGAGTATGTGAAGAGGATAATTATTATGAAAAAGGCTTGGAAATACATTGTTGCAGTATTGATTGTAATTGTTGGTGTGTTTATGTTAGGTATGATTTCCGGTGATAACGAGACTGCTGCTCCAGCTGGAATTGCTGCATTATACTTGATCTTGTCAGGAATCTTTTTCTACCACAACTTTAGAAATCGTAACATTGAACCATTGTAAAAAGTAAGCAGCTAGTCGCAAATAGCTGCTTTTTTGATACAATAAATAAAAACGATGAATTGAGAAGTGATAAAATGCTGTCTGGCGAAGATAAAAGGAAATACATGCAATTAGCCATTGACCAGGCAAAAGAAGCTGAAAAGCAAGGAGAGGTGCCGATAGGGGCAGTTGTTGTTGATCCTGATGGCCGCGTAGTTGGTACTGGATATAACAGGCGTGAACTTGATGAAGATGCTACCCAACATGCAGAAATGATTGCGATTAAAGAAGCTTGCAGTAAGTTAGGCATGTGGCGCTTAATTGACTGCAGCTTATTCGTGACTTTGGAACCATGCCCGATGTGTGCAGGGGCAATTATTAATTCTAGAATAAAAGACGTTTATTTCGGTGCACTTGATCCAAAAGCCGGAGCTTGTGGATCAGTTGTGGATTTATTTAGCGTAGAAAAATTTAATCATCATCCGCATGCAATTCGTGGACTGTATCGTGATCAATGTGCACAAATGCTAAAAGATTTTTTCAGAGCGATTCGTGAGAAACAAAAAGCAGCTAAATTAGCTCAAAAAGAAGTATAAAATCAGTAATTTTTAAAACAAGATGCTGGTAATATTTACTGAAATACGTTAACATAGTTGTTGGGCAATGTTTGACCTCTGAATTGTGTCAGGACCGGAAGGTAGCAGCACTAAGGTTGTTCAGGCATGTGCCTTTTTTGTTAGAATATTAACAGCTCTTAGCTCTTCGAGAGCTAGGAGCTTTTTTACTTAGGAAAGAGAATTTATGGCTTATCAAGCGCTATATCGTAAGTGGCGGCCGCGGACTTTTGACAGTGTGATTGGTCAAGAAGCGATTACCGATACCTTAAAAAATGCGATTAAACGTGGTAAGGTTTCCCATGCGTTTCTTTTCGCAGGACCCCGCGGAACTGGTAAAACATCTTGTGCTAAGATTTTTGCTAAGGCATTGAATTGTACTAATTTGCAAGATGGTGAACCATGCAATGAGTGTGCTAACTGTATTGCAGCTGATCAAGGTTCAATGCCAGATATCATGGAAATTGATGCCGCTTCAAATAATGGGGTTGATGAAATTCGTGAAATTCGCGATAAGGTAAAATATGCTCCAACGGAAGGTAAATACAAGGTATATATCATCGACGAAGTTCATATGTTGTCGATGGGAGCTTTTAATGCTTTGCTGAAGACATTAGAAGAGCCACCAGAGCATGTAGTATTTATTTTAGCAACGACTGAATTGCAAAAAGTGCCTGCGACAATTATTTCTAGAACGCAGCGCTATAATTTTAAGCGAATTTCCAAAGAAGACCTTGAGAAGAGAATGAAATACATTCTTGATCAAGAAAATATTAAATATGAAGATAAAGCTTTAGCAGTCATTGCTCAAGTAGCCGATGGTGGGATGCGGGATGCTCTTAGCATTTTGGATCAACTGTTGAGTTACGAGAAGGAAAGCGTCAACTATGATGATGCTTTGCAGATTACAGGCTTTGCAGATCGAGAAAATATTGAAAAAATTCTTTTAGCTTTGTTAAATCAGGATGCAGGTCAAGCCTTGCAGCTTACACAAGATGAGTTGGCTAAAGGAGCTAGTTCAAAAAACATTTTAGATGAAATCATCGATCTAACTACTAAGAGTTTATTAATCGTCAAAACCGATGAAAATAAACAGGAAACTTTTTTAACAAAAGACTTTATTGAAAAAATAAAGAGCGTTTCTACAGATAGTTATTATCGACTGATTAATTTGGCTAATAATGCCTTGAATGATTTACGCTATACTAATCAGCAACAGATACCACTGGAAGTGTTCTTAGTAGAAGCAAGTAGTACTGCACCAGTGCAGACAAGCGCTGCCCCAGCTAAGACAACACCAGCTCAACCTGCACAAGGTAATACTGATTTGCAGGCTGAACTAGCAGCGCTGAAGAAGCAAGTCGTTGATTTAACACAAAAACTTAGTGAAGTATCCAATAAGCCAAGTTTATCAACAAATCAGGTATTTCACTTGGATACTGCGGTACCTAAAGTGGCTCCTAACCCTGCTGTTAAACCAAAAGAGAAGCAAACTAAAAAGCCGGTTAGAAAAGTCAAAAAAACTACGGCAGAAAATCGCAAACAAGTATATCATGTTCTTGAAAATGCTACTCGAAACGATTTAGAGACAATTAAGAATGTCTGGCCTGATTTACAATCTGTTTTAGCTGTCTCTGAAAAAGCACTGCTTGATGTATTAGAACCAGTGGCTGCTAGTCCTGAACAAGTTGTCATGAAATGCAAATATACTTTATGGTTTGAAAATGCGAGCGCAGATAATGATCTGTTATGGCGCTTAACGGACTATATTGAAAAGTTTGCTAAACATTCTTACGGCATTGTTTTGGTGCCAGATAACGATTGGCTGGCAGTTAGAAAAGAATTTGTTGAAAGCCATAAGGATGAGCTACTTGCTAAGAAAAAGCAACAGATTGAGATTCAAGAAGAAAAGTCAGATGAACCAGAAGTTGATCCAGAAGTGATTAATAAGGCAAAGGATCTTTTTGGGGATGCAGTCAATATTAAAGACTAAAGTACTATGAGCAATGATTATAATATTAAAGTTTTAAATAAAGAAACAACATTACAGATCTTACTAGAAGATCATAATTCTAGCTGGTTCGCTAAAAGAGCTCCTGTTAGAAGGCAGCAATCGCCGTTTATTAGTAGGATTATCTGATGTTTTTGAAAAGTTAGATCGCTATAATGATTATTGCCGTAATTTTTATCGAAATAGTTTCTTCCCGAATAATCATGACTTGTTAAGAGAAGTTGAATTGCAATACAATGTATACGTTTCTACTTTCTTTTCACGGCCATATATTGATTTAGTAGATAAAAGTCACGCTAAAGATTATTTTGCTAAAATGAAACAGCTTTGGCAGGATCATGATCTTTTAATTGTAGAAGGTAAATATAGTCGCTCAGGCGAAGGCATGACTTGTTTTCTAATGCTAGATCAATTAGTAGACTCATTTGTCCGCCAACTAATGCATATAGTCGCAAAAAAGTTATTGAAGATGAAATTATTAAAAATGCAGCTAATAGGTTGATTTTACTGATGTTAAGTCCTACTGCAAAAGTGATTGTGGCTGATTTGATAGCTCAGCTTAATAATCAAATGATTGATATAGGGCACATCGATTCAGAATATGAATGGATGAAAATGGGCGTAACTAATAAGGTGAAGATACCGCATAAGCATACTGCTGAGTTTAATTTTGATGATAAACAAGTTAAACTAGAGAAAGACGACAATTTTGATAAGCAGATTATTAGTATAATAGAATAATAAAGGAGAAAAATTATGAGTAGAAGACCTAATTTTGGTGGTATGGGCATGGGCGGCATGAACATGCAACAAATGATGAAGCAAGCTAAGAAGTTGCAAGCACAAATGGCAGAAGAGCAGGAAAACATTACTGCTCAAGAATTTACTGGTAAGTCTGCCGATGATTTAGTAGTAGCTACCTTTACTGGTGACCGCAAGTTGAAGGACATCAAGATTGATAAGGAAGCAATTGATCCAGACGACCCAGATATGTTACAAGATTTGGTAATTGATGCGGTTAACAAGGGCTTGGCCAAAATTGATGAGGCAACTCAGGCAAGCTTAGGTAAATACACGAAAGGTTTGATGTAATTGCAATATCCATTACCAATTGCTCATTTAATTGATGCTTATATGAAGCTACCTGGAATCGGTGAAAAAACGGCGACTCGGTTGGCTTTTTATACGATGGATATGCCTGATCAGGATGTCGATGATTTTGCTAAGTCTTTAGTTCAAGTAAAAAAAGACATTCATCAATGTCCGATCTGTGGCAATATTACCGAAAAAGATGTCTGTGATATTTGCTCTAATCCTAATCGCGATCAAACAACTATTATGGTAGTTGAACAACCAAAGGATTTGATGGCTTTTGAGGAAATGGGCGAATATGACGGACTTTATCACGTGCTTCATGGTGTTCTTTCACCAATGGATGGAATTGGACCAGAAGAGATCAATATCAAGTCTTTAATTACGCGTTTGCAAAAAAATGATGCTGTTAAAGAAGTGATTTTGGCGCTTAATTCAACTCCAGAAGGCGAATCAACTGCGATGTATATCAGCAAATTAATTAAGCCAGCTGGTATTAAGGTAACCAGATTGGCCGCTGGTTTGTCAGTTGGTAGTGACATTGAATATGCTAATTCCATTACTTTAAAGCGCGCAGTGCAAGGAAGAACGGCATTATAATGGCTAATAAAAAGCAAGCAAAGATCAAAGCAATGGGTGATCAAAAGTTGGTAGCCGAGATTGAAAAGCTACAAAATCAAATTGCATTAGAGCAAGATCTCGATCAAACAACTTTAGATTTATCCGAAGATAATTATGTGCAAAATCGAATCTTAAAGGCAAAGTATACTTTTTTGTATAATGAAGCTCGTCATCGAGGCACAAGATTTAGTGGTATTACTAATGCTATTACCCAGTAGAAAAAGACCGAATATTGGTCTTTTTTTATTTTGAATAAATAAAAAATAGTAGGACTGTTAATCTCTATGAAACTTCTGTAGAATAGACATATGGAGGATTTTATGAGAGGTTATTTTGTTAGTTTTGAAGGCCCTGATGGCGCCGGGAAAAGTACAGTTTTAAAAGAAGTATTGAACCAAATTGGTTCAGAGCTTAAGACACAATATCTTGTGACGCGTGAACCAGGCGGTTCAAAAATTGCAGAAAAAATTCGCGACATTATTTTAGATCCTGCTAACGACAAGATGGACAATAAGACCGAAGCGCTTTTATATGCTGCATCACGTAGTCAGCATGTGGAAGAGATTATTCGTCCAGCTTTAAAGGAAGGCAAAGTCGTATTTTCAGATCGCTATGTCGATAGTTCTTTAGCTTATCAAGGAGCGGGACGTGATTTAGGAATTCAGGAAGTTAAGCAAATTAATGATTTTGCAACGGATAAATTAGATCCTGATCTTACTTTTTTCTTAGATCTTGATCCTGAAGTAGGGTTAAAACGAATTGAAAAGCTGCGTCCGGGTCAGGAAGATCGTTTGGAACAAGAGAATCTTGCCTTTCATAAAAAGGTTTATGCCGGTTTTCTCAAGGTAAAAGAGACGTATCCTGAACGCTTCGTAACTGTTGATGCTACGCAGCCAATTGATCAGGTAGTTGCTCAAGTTATTGCAACATTAAAGCAAAGAATGCCAGAGTTATTTTAAGGATTGATTTAGATGAAGTTAGTAATTGCAATTGTGCAAAAAGAAGACTCTAATGATTTACAACGGGCCTTTGTTCAAAATGATTTTCGTGCTACTAAGTTAGCAACTTCAGGTGGTTTTTTAAGTCAAGGAAATACTACCTTTTTAGTAGGTTGTGATGACGATAAAGTAGACGATGTATTAAAGATTATTAAGGAACAGTCCCGAGCAAGAGAGGAAATTGCAACACCACATATGGTTTCAACTGGGTATGAAATTACACAGCCTTTGAAAGTGACAGTCGGTGGTGCAACTTGTTTTGTTGTTCCAGTTGATGAGTTTAAACGCTTCTGATGATTGATCTTAGTAATGTTGGGAAAAAGCAAACCCAATTTTTAAAAAGAGCATATGACCAAAAAAAGTTAGCTCATAGTTATCTTTTTGTTGATAGCGATGAGGCACGGGCATTGAATACTGCATACTGGCTAGCTTGTTTGTTTAATTGTACTGGTGAAAATAAGCCGGATGGCAGCTGTCAAAATTGTCGGCAAATTTTGTCAGGTAACCACCCAGATGTATTGCTAGTAGCGCCTGATGGAAAACAGACTCTAGGGATTGATCAAATTCGTCCCTTAAAAGAAGAATTAGCCAAAAGCCCAGTTGAAAGTACTCGCCGTTTCTTCTTTATTAATGAAGCACAAAAGTTAACTTTAGCTGCAGCAAACGGCTTATTAAACTTACTAGAAGAACCAGTAGCGCCAGTAGTTACGATTTTGATTACTAACAATAGTGATCAGATTTTACCAACGGTGCGTTCACGGACCCAGATCATTAATTTTGACAATGGTGAGAGGGCTAGTGGTAGGACTGCAGTCTTACTGGAGAATGGTTTTTCAAAAGCAGAGATTGAGGAACTGGGTAATCTTGATAAATGGAATCAGGCAATTAAATATTTTTATCAAGAAATGCTGGAACACAACAGCTTAGCACTTGTCAGTGCACACAAGCTAGCTGCTGATGCTAAGCTAGTGTCAGAGCAGGGTTACATCTTGCTTCAGTTAAAATTATTGGCCGAGCAAGATTTGCGTAATCCTGCTAAAAGAATAATGGCGGCGACAATGCTTAAGAATTTAATTGAAATAGACAAAATGCGTTTGAGTAACGTAAATTTACAAAATGCGTTAGATTATCTCGCCTTAAAATGGAAGTAGGTGTTTAGATTGGATCCATATTCAAAACTGAAAAAGATTGAAGAAACAACAGAAAATATGACCAAGACGATTGCCAGCTTGGAAAATGATATTTTAGAAACATTAAAAGAAAACACGGAGTTGAAGGTAGAAAATCAATTACTCCATGAGAAGCTGGACAAGTTAACGGCAAATCAGCCTGCACCTGAGACTAAAACACAGAGTGGCTTGGAATCATTGAAGAAGATTTATGATTCAGGGTACCACATTTGCAATATGTACTATGGCTCGCATCGTGATCCAAGTGCAGATTGTATGTTTTGTCTTGATATTTTGGACAATTTTGGCGAAAAAAAGGGCAAGAAAAAGGACGGTAGATAATGAAACGTCAAAGCAGTTATGCAAAAGATGAAGGAAAGCTTTATTTAGTGCCAACTCCGATTGGTAACTTGGAAGATATTACTATTCGTGCTAAAAAAGTTTTAACCGATGCAGATTATGTAGCCGCAGAAGATACAAGAACTAGTGGGATTTTACTGGAAAAAATTGGGGTTCATAATAAAATGATCTCTTTTCATAAGTATAATTCCAAAGAGCGGGCGCCGGAATTGATCAAGTTGATGAAGGAAGGGGCTGTGATTGCCGAGATTAGTGATGCGGGGATGCCAGTGATTTCTGATCCAGGTTATGTGTTGGTGCAAGAATGCATTAAGCATGATATTCCGGTTGTACCACTTCCTGGTCCAAATGCTTTTTCAACTGCTTTGATTGCTTCCGGTTTTAATCAGCCATTTACTTATTATGGCTTTTTACCAAGAAAATCGTCGGAACAGAAGACATATTTTGCACAGATGCGCGATAATAGAGCAACATCAATTTTTTATGAAGCCCCGCACCGTCTAGCAAAAACCCTCAAAACATTGGCTAGTGTGCTACCAAAAGATCGTCAAATTGTTGCTGCACGTGAATTGACCAAAATCCACGAAGAGTTTATCCGGGGTAGTGTGGAAGAAGTCACGAATTACTTCAGTGAGAATGCTCCACGCGGGGAATTTGTGATTCTAGTTTCACCTAATACAGAAGCTCCTCAGCAACTATCTTGGACAGAATTAATTGACTTAGTTAATGACTTGGTTGAAAAAGGTGAATCCAAGAAAGATGCAATTAAACAGGTAGCCAAGCAACATCATGTTTCTAAGAATGAATTGTATGATCAATATCACCAGGATTAATTATGAAGTATACCGAAGAATATCAAATTGAATTTAAAGATTGTGACGAAAATCGGCGTTTAAAATTACCAGCACTAGTTGAGTTAATGATGCAGGTTTCTGAGCATCAATTAAGTCAAGGCGGTGCCGGGACTGATGATTTGGTCAAGCGCGGTCTCGGCTGGGTCGTAACGCAATATCATTTTGAGATTAGTGACCTACCTAAACCCGGTGATCAAGTTATCTTGAGTACTGAAGCTAGTGGCTATAACCGCTTTTTTGAATATCGTGATTTTGGCGTTAGTACGGCAGACGGCAAGCCATTAGTAACTGTAAAAAGTCAGTGGGTAATGCTTGACTTGAAGAAACGGCATATGGTGCCAGCCGATACTAAAATGATGGAAGATTGGGGTGCACCACTACTTAAAAAGATGCCACGTTTTCCAAGATTGCGTCCGCAAACCGAATACGAGCAAAAGCGTTCATACCGTGCTCGTTACGATGACTTAGATACTAATCATCATGTAACTAATAGTCATTATTTCAGTTGGTTTGTTGATATGTTGGATCGTAACTTTTTAAAAGAACATATCGTTACAGCAATTGATATTAAATTTGATAAAGAAGTTCATTATGGTGAGAGTATAAATTCTTGCATGGACTTGGTTCAAGATGATATTGTTACTACATATCATGCAATTGAAGCAGAAGATGGGACAGTTAAGGCCGTCTGTGAATTAAGTTGGCGTAAGATATAGTAATAACATGACGCTATTAGTCATGCTTTTTTAATTAGTAGGAGGAATCGGTCGAATGAATACAAAGAAAATTTTACGAACGGATTTACAGCAACTAGTCTTTTTAGGTATTGTTGTTGCAATGAAAATTATTCTAAGTCAATTTTCTTTTGGTCCAGTCATGGTTAAAGTAGGACTGGGTTTTATCGGAAGCGTTTTACTAGGATATCTTTTTGGTCCACTCTGGGGAACCATTGGCGGCGGAATTAGTGATTTAATTTCATCTGCACTTTTTGGCAATCAAGGTGGCTTTTTCATTGGTTTTACTTTAACAGCAATGGCAGGCCCATTTATCTACGCCCTGTTTTTATATAATAAGCCAGTTAAAATTTGGCGGATCATTGCTTCTACTATTCTGGTGACTGTAATTGTCAATATTGGCATGAATACCTTATGGCTACATATTATGTATGGTATGAATTTCAATGCGGCTTTGATCCAACGTTTACCTAAGGAGACGATCGTTCCTTGGATTCAAATGGTTATCAGCTACTTTGTTTTACAAGCCGTTTCTCGTGTTAAAATAAAAAAGTGATTTAAAGCGAAAAGAGAAAAATATATAAAATGAAAATTTTAAGTGTTTCGACAGCTACTAATCATTTGAGCGTGGCCTTGAATGATGGTCAACAAATTATTGTTGAGAAAAATGAACGAGATGAGCGTAATCATAGCGAACATCTTGATCCTTTGATTGATGAAATTTTAAAAGATAATGATTTAAGCTTAAAAGATATTGATCGTTTTGCAGTTGCTATTGGGCCAGGTTCTTATACTGGACTAAGAATTGGAATCACTACTGTTAAGATGTTTGCCAGCATTTTAGATAAAGAGGTTGTAGGAATCTCAACTTTACAAGCTTTGGCTAAAGGCGTTCAAGAAGACGCTTTGGTAATTACTGGTTTAGATGCAAGAAATGACAATTATTTTGCGGCCGGTTATTTAAGCGGTGCTGTACCAGAGAATGTCATTCCAGACGGTCATTACAATATCGACGTTTTAATTAAGGCGATTCAAGATTATGCGGTCAAGCATGAAGTTAAGAAAATTGTTTTTGTGGGCTCAGGTCTTGAAAAGCAAGATGAAAAATTTAAAGCTTTGAATATTCCATATATTTATGGAACTGAAGAAGAGAATGTCATCCATGCTGGGCTAATTGGACAATTAGCTGAAAATGCGGTTCCAGTTGATCCAGATAAATTATTGCCACGTTACTTGCGTCGAACTCAGGCTGAAGTAGACTGGCATAAAAAGACAGGCAAACCATTCGAGCCAGATAGTCATTATGTTGAAGAAGTTTAATCAATTTTTCCATCAACAGTTAAATCGGATTGATATGAGTTTTACCCCGTTTATTGCGAATGTAAACGGTAAGAGACTACAAATTATGCAAGCTACAGATGACAATATTCCTGACCTGCTTGTATTAGAGGAGCAAGTTTATTCAGGTCGGACACCGTGGAATAAGTTTTCATTTGAGCGAGAACTAGAGAAGCGGCATAATTGTCTTTATTTGGTAGTGTATTATGAATCGATGCTAGTTGCATTTATTGGTGCGCGTTTTACTCCAGAAGAGACGCATATTACTAATGTTGCAGTAGCGCCGGCTTTTCAAAATATGCATATTGGTCGTTACTTAATGCAATTGATTATTGATCGGGCGCGTGAAAATGACAGTGATTGCGTTAGTCTAGAGGTAAGAGTAGATAATGAGATTGCCCAAAAGCTATATCGTTCCTTAGGTTTTGAAGGTACCTTCATTCGTAAAAACTATTACCATGATACTCATACCGATGCTATGAACATGGTTTTATGGTTAAAACCACATCAAATTAGAAGAAAGAAGTTTACGTTTTGAGTGAGAAAAAAGATATTCGCATTTTAGCTTATGAAAGTTCATGTGATGAAACTTCCACAGCTGTTATCAAAAATGGACGTGAAATTGAAAGTTTAATTGTAGCAACGCAGATTAAGAGTCATCAACGCTTTGGTGGTGTAGTCCCTGAAGTTGCTAGTCGTCATCATATTGAAGTGGTTAGTCAGATTACTAAAGAAGCTTTGGCTGAAGCTAATTGTACTTGGAAAGATATCGATGCAATTGCTGTGACTTATGGCCCTGGCTTAGTTGGTGCTCTTTTAATTGGTGTAAGTGCAGCTAAGGCTGCTTCAATGGCAACGGGTATTCCTTTGATTGGTGTTGATCATATTATGGGGCACATTATGGCAGCTCAACTAAAAGACGAGATTGAATATCCAGCTCTTGCATTACAGGTTTCAGGTGGACATACTGAAATAGTTTTACTTAAGGATCCTGTTCATTTTGAAATTATCGGTGATACGCGCGATGATGCTGCTGGTGAAGCATACGATAAGATTGGTCGTGTTCTTGGGGTAAACTATCCAGCAGGTAAAACTATCGATGCCTGGGCTCATGAAGGCAAGGATACCTTTAACTTCCCACGAGCAATGATGGAAGATGATGACTATGACTTCTCATTCTCAGGTTTAAAGTCAGCTTTTATTAACACTTGTCATCATGCTGATCAGATTCATGAAAAGTTGAATAAGTATGATCTGGCTGCAAGTTTTCAAGCAGCAGTAATTGATGTTTTGGCTCATAAAACAATTCGCGCAATTAAGCAATATAAGCCCAAGACCTTTATCATGGGTGGTGGGGTAGCTGCCAACCATGGCTTACGTGATCGCATGAGTGCAGAAATTGCTAAATTGCCTAAAGCAGACCAACCTAAGGTGATCTTGCCGGATATTAAGTTGTGTGGTGATAATGCTGCAATGATTGGTGCTGCTGCATATAATCTTTATAATAATGGTCAATTTGCGGATTTGACTTTGAATGCTGATCCATCATTGGAATTGCCATATGCTAAGAGCATGTTGGAATAATTGGATATATTGTTAAAAAATGTTTATCTTTGATTGATATGAACTGAGACCTAAAAGTTAGACGCTTTTAGGTCTTTTTCTACGTAAAGTCAAGCATAATAAGAAGTTTGGCTTCATTTTTTGTTTAAATTTCAACTTAAACATCTTTTAGTGTCGATTTATTTTTTTAGTTAGACACGACAAATAAGCCCAGATCCATATCTGATTTTTGGGCTTAGCGTTATAATGTACTTGATCAATTAATTACAACTAAAGTCTTTTTGATTATGTGTGGCTACGTTGTAATCATATGGTTGATCATTGATAATCAGAGCATAAATGGTTCTGATTAGTTTATGAATTGAAGCAATAGCTATCTTTTTGAACCCTTTGGTTTGAGAGGATAGCTTTTTGCTTTCATAATAATCTGCTATATGACACGGATTTGTCTTAGCTGCATTATCAATTTGTCCAATAGCTCGATAAAGCAACTTACGTGCGACTGCATTGCCATGTTTAGTAATACTTAAATTAGAGTCCATTTCTCCTGACTGATATCTGCCTGGATCAATTCCGATAAAAGCATTGATTTTATTAGGATTACTAAATCTGCGTAAATCTCCTAACTCTGCTAAAACTCTGACAGCAGTGGTCTGTGCAAAGCCTGGAATGCTTTCTAGGTTTTCTAAATCATGATTAGGCAAAGACTTCGCTAACTTAACCATTCTTGCGATTAAATTTTCTCTTTGATCACTTAAATTAAGCAATCTGTGTGCATAATACTGCACTTGCTCGACTTCTATGCTAGAGCAAGATACAACTGGATAAGCTTGATAAGTTAATTCAATTAATTTATCTGCAGTCCTTAGAGCGTGTTTAAAAGCAATCCCCTTTAAGCTCATTAACCAGTTAATAAGCTGTTTTTTATCTTCTCTTCTTACTAAGTCACAATGAGGATATCGCACAACTATTTGCCAGTAATTTTTACCTTTAGCAGAAGAAAATAGATTTTCAATTTCAGGAAAAGTCGATTGTAAAGCTTGATGAAGTCTATTTTTAGCCATTACTAGGTCAGCTGTTAACTGGTCATAGAAACGACTCAAAGCATTAAGCTGCTTATAAGTTTGAGATTGAAGTTGATTAATTGGATGATGATATAGTCTTTGAATTAAGGCTAAATGATAAGCATCAGTTTTATCAGTCTTATTATGACGTAGTCCCATATCCATTTCTTTTTTAGCTTTAAGAGGATTAAGAATTACATATTCATAGCCGTAGTCTTCAAGAAAAGCCTGCAGTCTGCGTGAATAAACACCGGTAGCTTCAAAAATAATTTGTGGATGTTTAGAAAAAGCAGCCAGCTCATGAAGTAATTGAATAAAACCAGGACGATCATTGGTAATAGTAAGTTCATTTTTACTTTCACCAATTAGTTCGCAAACAGTAGAATTCGACTTGCTTACATCAATTCCAAAAGTAACTTGCATAATATAACCCCCTAAGCTCAAGTAGTAAAACGTATTTACTTAAGAAATCAGATCTAATTTTCTAAACTCGACATCTAAGTGTCCACATTCTTCGAAGAGACTCCTGAAAACTCAAGCAAAACTGCCAGTTTATTATGCGACATCAAGTGTCTAAAGACCTCAGGGCATATCGTTTTACTACTACTTTAATTCTACAAAAGAATAAAAATAGTGAATCAATTATCCCGTCGGATAACTAATTCACTATTTAGCTTAGAATGTTTACTATGTCTAAATTTAATAAAGAACAAAAAATAGAAATTTATCATAAATGGAAAGATGAAAATATCTCAATCAGTCAATTGGCTAAAGCGTACAGAATGAATCTAGCTAATTTAGACTATATGCTTAGATTAATTGATATGCATGGAATAGAAATTTTAACTACTAAAAACCAAAGCTATTCCAAAGAGATCCAGCAGCTGAAAGAAGAAAACTTGCGATTGCGTATTGTGAACGAATACGTAAAAAACTAAGTGCCTTGGATCAAGAAGATCAGAAGAAATAGCTAGGGTGATTACGGATCTAAGGCAAGAATTCAAAGTTAGTTTAAATTATGTATTAGCTGCGATTGCAGAGCACCCTGAGCTACCTATAATTGCCGGAAGCTCATACTACAAGATTATCAAACGACAGCCCGTCAAGCCTAAACGGTCAAAGCTTATTGCTAGAATCCATGAGATTTTTAATCATCATCAAGGCCGCTATGGATATCGCAGAGTAGCTTTGCAGTTAATCAGAGAGGGCTGGAAAGTTACGGAGAAAACCGTTCGCTATTGGATGCATAAATTAGGTCTTAAAGGCATCAGGCGCAATAAGCGCAAATATTCAAGCTATAAAGGTACTATTGGCAAAATAGCTACAAATTTAATTCATCGTGATTTCTTCGCAGCCCTGCCTAACACAAAATGGTATACTGATATCACTGAATTTCATCTTAATAATGAAAAGCTTTATTTATCGCCTATTCTAGACGGCTGCGGTGGCGATATAGTTTCTTATACTATCTCCAAACATCCAGATATGGATTTAGTAATGACAATGCTTGACAAGGCTTTTGCCAAAGAAACAGCTCTTAATAACTGCATTTTTCATACTGATCAGGGCTGTCAGTATCAAAGCCCTCGTTATCAGCGAGCTTTAAAACTCCATGGTATTACTCAAAGCATGTCCAGAAAGGGCAACTCCATGGATGATGGGCTAATGGAGAACTTCTTTGGCCTGCTCAAAACTGAAATGTTCTATGATCAAGAATACAAGTATCATAATCTTCAAGAATTAACTCAAGCAATCGAGGAATATATCGAATACTGTAACAACGAAAGGATAAAGAGCAGATTAAAAGGCTTAACCCCGAAAGAGTATCGAAGTCAAGCCTGTATTAATCCAATATTTTAATTGTCTACTTTTTACGTCTCAGTACATAGAACTTACTTATTATACTTTTATTCAAAATTGTCCATTTCTTCGATTGCCTTTTCCCAGGCAGAATTTGCTTCATCTAATTTCTGTTGTACATCAGAAAGTTGTTCTTGCAGTGGCCCCAATTTATCAAAGCTTGAAGCAATTTCTGGATTGGCCATTTCGGTTTGGATTTCTTGCTCTCGTTCTTCAAGCTGTTCAATTTGTTTTTCTGCATTATCAATTGCACGCTGCAACTTTCTCTTTTGAGAATCACGTTGCTTTTGCTCTTGGTAAGAAAGTTTTTGCTGGCTAATTTGTTTGCTTGGCTCGACTTCTGTCTCAGCGGCACTATTTTCAGCCATAGCTGCTTGTTTTGCCTTCTCATCAAGATAATAAGAATAATTGCCATCGTAGACTTTAGCATGCCCATCGCGAACTAAAACAATCTTATTAGCTAGTTGATTGATAAAGTAACGGTCGTGGGAAACAAAGAGCAGGGTACCATCAAAGTCTTTTAAAGCTTTTTCTAGTACTTCTTTTGCTTCGATATCTAAGTGGTTAGTTGGTTCATCCATCAGTAAGAAGTTATCATGTTCAAGTGATAAAACAGTTAAAGTTAACCGTGCTTTTTGTCCACCAGATAATTGACCTACCGTTTTATCAATGTCTTTAGCTGTGAATAAAAAGCTGGCTAAGATTGACCGTACATCGCGTTCAGGCATGGTTTTGTGACGATCCCAAACAGTATCCAATACAGTCTTAGATGGATCTAGTCCTTGTAATTCTTGGTCGTAATAACCAATCTCAAGGGATGCGCCATACTTAATTGAGCCACTCTTGGGCGTTAATTGCTTCATAATAGTCTTAAGCAGAGTAGATTTACCGATTCCATTTGGTCCAATAATCGCGACGCGATCTCCTTTATTAATCTGGAAGGAAATATCTTTAACCATGGTTTTATCGGGATAACCAATCGTCAAATCGTTGAAAATTAATACTTCCTTGCCAGAAGGATGATCGCTTGAAAAATGAATCCGTACCTTATTTTTATGTTTAGGTGGAGTAATCCGCTCAATTTTTTCTAGTTTTTTACGCCGACTTTGTGCACGCTTAGTGGTAGTTGCTCGAACCAAGTTTTTTTGGATAAATTCTTCATCTTTTTTGATTTCAGCTTGTTGCTTTTCATAAGCGGCTTCTTGGTCCTTATCACGTTGCTCGCGCTGCATGACATAGGCTGAATAGTTGCCCTTAAAAGCAGTTAATTTACCAAATTCTAGTTCAAAAATTTGGGTTGCTAAATGATCTAAGAAATATTGGTCGTGGGAAACCACGAGGATTGCACCACTGTAATTCTTTAAAAATCCTTCCAACCAATCTAGGGTATCTAAATCTAAGTAGTTAGTTGGCTCGTCCAATAACAACAGAGCAGGTTTGCGTAAAAGTAATTTAACGAAAGCTAACCGTGTTTTTTCACCACCGGATAAACTACCAATCTTCTTTTGCCAAGTGTCTTCAGGAAACTTAAAGCCATTCAAGATACTTTTAATATCAGATTGATAAGTATAGCCGCCTTTTTGTTCAAAGTTGAATTGCTTTTGATCGTATTGCTTAAGCAATTCTTGATCTTCAGGATGATCTGCAATTTTTTCTTGTAGTTGGACTAAGCTTTTTCCTTCCCTTATTAAAGGAGCGAAAACGGTTTCCATTTCATCCCAAATGGTTTTATTTTCATCTAATGCATTTTCCTGAGCGATATAACCAACATCAATGCCTTTATTAACTGTAAATTCGCCGTGAGTTGGTTCTTGCTCACCAGTCATTATTTTTAACAGGGTGGTTTTACCAACCCCGTTAGGGCCAACCAATCCGATTCTGGCATTGGAATCGATTGAAAAATTAACATTTTTGAATAATGTGTTGGCCCCAAATTGTTGTTCTAAATCGTGTCCTTGTGCAATAATCATAATTTTTCACCTAACCACTATTCTACCATATAGCGCAAATTGTTTGTTTTTAAGTTAAATATGTGAAAAAAATGATAATTTGTGAAAAAGATACTTGCATAAGTACTATCATAGCAGGTATGATAGAAGTGCTTGATTGTACATTCACAAACATTTAAGTTTGGAGGGTTCCTATATGGAAAAAATAAAAATCCCAAAAGCAACGGCAAAAAGATTACCATTATATTACCGTTATTTGATTATTTTAAATGAAGAAGGCAAAGATAAGGTTTCTTCAACTGAGCTGTCAGAGGCAGTTCAAGTAGATAGTGCTTCAATTAGAAGAGATTTTTCATACTTTGGTGCGTTGGGAAAACGTGGCTATGGATATGATGTAAAGAATTTATTGAGCTTCTTCAAGAAAATTTTGAATCAAGATACTTTAACTAATGTTGCTTTAATAGGTGTAGGTAATCTGGGACGGGCGCTGCTTAATTACAACTTTAAGCGCAGTAATAATATTCGAATTTCCTGTGCTTTTGATATCAATAAGGAGATTACTGGTCGTATCTTAAGTGGTGTCCCCGTTTATGACATGGACGACTTAAAGCAACAACTAAGTGATCAACAGATTACAATTGCAATTTTGACAGTTCCTTCAACAGCTGCTCAGAAAACTACAGATGAAATGGTTGATGCGGGTGTAAAGGGAATTATGAACTTTACTCCGATTCGTTTATCAGCTCCAGCTGATGTGCGAGTACAAAATGTAGACTTAGCAACCGAATTGCAAACGTTGATCTATTTCTTAGATAGTGACAAAGAAAACTAAATTTGAGTAAAAGAAAAAGCCGATTTTCGGCTTTTTTTCATGCAGTTGTTTCACTCTTGATTAATTTGACAGGCAAAATATAATTCTTTTGGCGCAATTTTTCGTCGGGATTGGAAATTCGGGTAAGCAATAACTTAACCAATAAAGTTGCAATATCATGAATTGGCTGAGCAATTGTGGATAGTTCCGAATGGTAAGTTTGAATTTGCTTTGTTCCGTCAAAACCAATCACTTTTAATTCCTTAGGCACTTTAATGCCTAATTTTTTTGCTTCTTGTAAAACTAAAACTGCAGTTAAATCATCTGTGCAGACGACGCCATCAGGATGATCATTGACTAACATGTCATGAATTTTCATATTTTTAATGTTGGAAGAATCAGAAAAAGCAACTGAACGAATGTGGGCTGAAAAGTGACATTCCTTTGCTTCATCAAGATAAGCTGCTAGTCGTTCGTCAGTCGGATTACCTTTTCTGTGTTCATTGCCCAGAAAGTAAATTTTGTGACAACCAGTTTGAACCAAGTCATGTACTGCCAACTTGATGCCTTGATAATTATCACAACTAACAATTGGAACATTATCAGATAGCTTTCGGTCGAAAGAGACAATTGGCAAACCTAGTTGTTGGTATTCATTGATACCTAGATTGTGCGCACCAGCGATAATGCCATCAACTTGATTAGCCTGAAGCATGCGCAGATATTCGCGTTCTTTTTCTTTGTTTTGTCCTGCATTGCATAGGATTACTTTATAGTTTTGTTGGAATAAAGTGGTTTCGATATCCTGTACTAATTCCGCAAAAAAAGGATTAGTGATCTCAGGAAAAATCAAACCGACTAATTTCATTTTCTTTCCTTGTAATGAGCGGGCAATAGAATTGGGACGATAATTTAATTCCCGCATTGCGGCAAAAACTTTATCTTTAGTTTTTTGACTTAAATAGCCATGGTTGTTGATTACCCGCGAAACGGTAGTTACAGAGCAACCGGCTTTTTTGGCAACGTCGCTTAATTTTGCTGCCATAGTATCACCTGATGTTTAAAGAATTGTTTGCATTTGCCAAAGCTTGCCAGTGTAGTCAATGTCTTGAGCAAACGCAATTTTTTTGTTGGTCTGATCGGCAAAGTAGCGTCCAGTCAATACCTTTTCACCATCATTAACGAATACTTCGATTAATGAATGATCAACAAAGATATCAAGCTTGAGGTCATGATTTGGTGAAAGCGTAATAGCTCGACTTTCGCCATAATCAACTGCTACTTTTTGCCCAGCATGAGCACGATCTAATACTAATTTACCATTTTTGGTATCGAAATTGAGCTGTAAACTGTTACTTAAGTCATTATTTGCAGCTAAATGTAAAGTGCCACTTTGGTTAGCCTTAATTGTTAATTCAAGTTCAAATTGTTGGCCGGCTTGATCGCTGACTACTTGATTAGATATGCTTGCTTCGTTTTTGCGGATACTGCTTATTGCCTTAACTGGCGTTTGAATTAACTTGTCACTCTTTAGGTGGAGTTCCTTCACTTGACTCAAGCAGTTAGCCCAGTTTTCATCATCAGTAGGGTAAGTAGTGTCAGGCAAGCCAACCCAACTGACTTCGTAGGCATTACCATCTGGGGCGTTAAAGGCCTGAGTGGCATAAACATCGAACCCGTGATCCAAATTGTGTAATTTACCTGGATTAATTAACTTATGATTTTCCCAGTCAATATCATCAGCAATAACGTACATATTTGGGTAAATGTCATCATAAGCTGCTACTTTTTTGTCTAAACCCTGAGGACAGAAAATGACCACGACTTTGCCATCAACACGGACGATGTTGGGACACTCGATCATGTAGCCCATGTCTTCGTTGGTAAAGTCTAAGAAGCCCAATTCTTCCCAGTTCTTTAGATCCTGAGACTTCCAAACGTCAATGTGACCGTGTTTTTCCTTTTTATCTTGGGCACCTAAAATTGCGTAGTAAGTGTCATTTTCTTTGATAATTTGGGGATCGCGAAAATGTTCGGTGATGTGATCTGGATTCTTAAATAGGATGGTTTTGTCTGAAACTTTATTATTTTTATCCATCCAAGCACCGATTTGATAAGGAGTACGTACCCAATTTTCATCGCGGTGGTTACCGGTATACATGATGAAAAGCTTACCATCGATTTCGCGAGCAGAGCCAGAATAAGCTCCATGTGAATCAGCCATTGTGTCTGGTTCAATACCTAAGCCTAAGTTTTCCCAGTGAACCATGTCAGTTGATTTGAAGTGCCACCATGACTTTAGACCGTGAACTGCGCCGAATGGATATGATTGATAGAAGAGGTGGTAAGCACCATCAAAGTAGGAAAATCCATTAGGGTCATTAATTAAGCCAGAAATAGGATGCAAATGATAGCGCATTTGGTAAGGTGAGTTTGCGGCTTGTGCTTGCAAATGCATTAATGTATCAGCGTCCCAATCTTGATAAGGTAAGTAACGTTTTTCTCTTGTCCATTCCATAAATATGCCTCCATGAAAGCGTTGTCTTTTTACATGTATTTTAAGTTAGTCTGAAAAATATGTCAAACGTTTAACAGAAAGAAAAATACTTAGTAATTCATAAGTAAATAAAAGAAATAAAGAATTTTATGTCAAACGATTGACATATTTTTTGAATGCGTTATCATAATTAGTGAATTGAGAATAAAACGTTTACATAGGAGGAATCAATATGGACCACAGAAAAGTGGCTGAACGAGTAATTAAAGACGTCGGCCGTGACAATATTATTGCCGGTGCCCACTGTGCTACTCGTCTGCGTTTAGTATTAAAAGATGATTCAAAAGTCGACCAAAAAGCATTGGATAATGATCCAGATGTTAAGGGTACTTTTAAAACCAATGGTCAATATCAAGTAATTATTGGGCCAGGGGATGTTAATGACGTTTACGATGAGTTCATTAAAATCACTGGTTTAAAAGAATTATCAACTGATGACTTAAAGAAGGTTGCAGCTGAAGGTAAAAAGAAGAATCCAGTAATGGATTTCATTAAACTTTTGTCTGACATCTTTGTTCCAATCATTCCAGCCTTAGTTGCTGGTGGTTTGTTGATGGCTTTGAACAACTTCTTGACTTCACCAGGTCTGTTTGGACCAAAGTCAGTTGTTCAGATGGTACCGAATGTTGCTGGTATTTCAAGTATGATTCAAGTTATGTCAGCAGCTCCGTTTATTTTTATGCCAATTCTAGTCGGAATGTCGGCAGCTAAACGGTTCGGTGCTAACCAATTCTTGGGTGCTACAATCGGAATGATTATGACGACACCTGGACTCCTTGGTGCAAATCACTTCTGGGACATTTTTGGCTTGCATGTTGCGCAAACTAACTATCAATACCAGGTTATTCCAGTTTTAGTAGCTGTTTGGGTATTGTCAATTTTGGAAAAGTACTTCCACAAGCACTTGCCATCAGCTGTTGACTTTACCTTTACGCCACTTCTTTCAATTATGATTACTGGCTTTTTGACTTTTACAATTATTGGGCCAGTCTTCAAAGGCGTATCAGATGGTATTACCAATGCTATCGTTTGGCTATATGACACTACTGGTGCCTTTGGGATGGGTGTCTTTGGTCTTACCTATTCAGCTATTGTTACTACTGGGCTTCATCAAAGTTTTCCAGCGGTTGAAACTCAGCTTTTAGCAGCCTTTGCTAAGAATCCAGCCAGCTCTGGTGACTTTATCTTTGTTACCGCATGTATGGCTAACGTAGCTCAAGGTGCCGCAACTTTCGCTGTTTACTTCTTAACTAAGAACAAGAAGATGAAGGGCTTGGCTAGTTCATCAGGTGTTTCAGCACTTCTTGGTATTACTGAACCAGCACTTTTCGGTGTTAACTTGAAGTATAAATTCCCATTCTTCTGTGCCTTAATTGGTTCAGGTGTAGCTGCTGCTTTTGCGGGCTTGATGCATGTTACTGCAGCCGCTCTTGGTTCAGCTGGTTTCTTAGGCTTCCTTTCAATTTATCCTAAGACTATTCCAATGTGGGTTGTTTCCGTATTAATTAGTTTTGCTGTTGCCTTCATCCTTACTTATGTTTATGGTAAGGGTCATTTGAAGGAAGAAGTTGCTGAACAAGATGTTCCAGTAAACGACGCAACTGATTATGCTGAAGAAACTCAAAAGGCTGAAAAGCTTGGTAAGGAACAAATGGCATTAAAGGATGAAGTTATTGCTTCACCAGTTGATGGTACTCCTGAGAGTTTAACTAAAGTTAATGATCAAGTATTCTCTGCTAAGTTAATGGGTGATGGTGCAGCCGTTATTCCAAGTGATGGTACGATCTATTCACCAGTTACTGGTACTGTGACTATTGCTTATGAAACTAAGCATGCTTATGGCATTAAGTCAGACGATGGTGCAGAAGTATTGATTCACATTGGTCTTGATACTGTAAACCTTAAGGGCGAGCACTTCGAAAGTTTCGTTAAGCAAGGTCAAAGAGTTAACAAGGGCGATAAGCTCGGCACAGTTGACTTAGATGCTGTGAAGAAGGCAGGCTATGATACTACTGTCATGGTAGTAATTACTAACACTGCCAACTATGCAAATGTTTCAAGAATTACTGATGCGGGTGACAAGCACGGCGACAAGTTGATTGCTGTTACTGCACACAATTAGTTTCTTCTACTCCTCTAGAAAAAATTAAAACAATTAGAATAAAAGACGCTAAGAAAGATTGTTTCTTGGCGTTTTTTAGTACTAAGTGTTGCACTTCAATTTTAAGTTTGAGTAAAATGTTCTCTATAAAGAAAAACAAAGTGAGGGTATGTTTTATGAAGTTAAAAAGTGGAGTTATTGGAGTATTAGTAACTGGATTAACTGTCTTTAGCATTAATCTAACTAGCTCTAAAATAAAGGCAGCGATAACAGTGCCTAATCCTAAGACAGATTATGTAGTTAAAACTACTTCTAATGTGTATAAGAGTAATGGTAAGAGGACCAGTTTTAAGACACGTGGTCAGATACAAACCGGTAATGTTCCAGTAATTGAATCACAACTATATGAAGGCAAGTTCATTAATGTGCAAGGAACTAAGACGATTAATGGTACTGCTTATTATAAGATCGGTCCTAACGCATACATTAAACAAAATAATGTTTTAAATTATGCTCAAGAAAAAGCAAAGCTTGAGGCATATCAGGCACAAGATGATGTGAATGATGATTCAGATCAGTCAACAGAATTAAGCTCTGATGATGTGAATTTTGACATAGCTTGGTATGACAATATTAATGAGGATCCATCTCCAGCGATGTTCGATGATTCAGGATATCATAATAGAGTGATTAAGAATGCTCGTAAATTATTAGGCTATTTCACTTATGGAACAGGTGCATACCGAACTAATTTTGGCAGTTGGCGTCATCCTAATAAAAACGGTTCAACTGATTGTTCAGGATTTGTGTGGATCGTAATGAAGAGAGCAGGATATCGTGTAGGAAATGCTCCATTTTTTACTCTGCCAATGGAACGAGATGCTAAAAGTACTCATGGCTATTTGAAGAAAATTTCTGCCAAGAATATTCGCCCAGGTGATATTGTGATTGTTAATACTGGCAATGGTGTTGGTCAAAACGGACATGCAGCAATTGTTGATGGCAAATATGATGGTTGGGACACGCAAATTATTGAAGAGGGCGGCAACTTAGGTGTAGATGATGTGCACCGCTCTAGTTTAGGTAGCTCACTGAGCGATAAGCTGGCCAAAGGTCGAATCACTTATGCTCGCCCCGTTAAATAGTATGCTCTATGCTATAATTTTGCTAATCAATAAAGGATAATAAGAATGAAAAAGAACAGCACGCTTAAACATGTCTGGATTATGACGGCTGTCTATTGGGTAGTAGGTATTCTAAGTATTTTCTGGGGTAAGCTTGATCATACTTTTGCGTCTCAATTAAAAGAGATCAATAATATTTACGTGTTAGTTTTAATAATTATCTTAAGCTTGCCGCTACTTTTATCGCTGTTATTGTCGGTTAAAGTAAAAATGCCACGTTTGATCTGCAATCAACTAGTTGCTGTAATTTATCTATTAGTGGTAATTGCAGCAGGTGTAGCATATAACTTACAAAATATTATTGGCTACTTCTTCCCAATCATTCTCTTCATTATTATGGCGCTAGTTGCTGTTTTCTATGCTTTGGTTAAGACTTTTAGCAGCAGAAAAAGTGGTAAATATTTTTTTATTGATGGTAAAGATAAGAAAGAATGCCATGATTTCTGGGATGCTTATAAGAAGTACTATGTAATGGGATTAACTTACGGCATTATTGATGGTTTGATTACTGTAATTAGTTAAAAAAGTTAAGAAAAATCAAAATTAGCACTCAATTGAAAAAAGTGCTAATTTTTTCTTGCTTTTTTTCACAAAACAGTTTATTATCATATTTGTAAGTTAGCACTTAGCAAATAAGAGTGCTAATGATTAATAAAGTAATAAAAAATATAATGAAGAAAATTAAACATAAGGGGGACTAAACGTGTTACAACCAATTGGTGATCGCGTGATCGTTAAAGTTAAGAAAGAAGAAGAAGAAACTGTTGGTGGCATCGTTTTAGCATCAAATGCTAAGAAGAAGCCAACTGAAGGCGAAGTTGTAGCTGTTGGTGAAGGTGCTTACGCATCAAACGGTGAAAAGATTCCAATGGCTGTTAAGAAGGGTGACGTAGTTCTTTACGATAAATACTCAGGCACTGACGTTGAATACGAAGGTGAAAAGTACTTAGTCCTTCACGAAAAAGACATTTTAGCTATTGCTAAGTAATTTAGTTAAAATTTCCAACGATAATTAAGTAAATTAAGGAGCATAGATAATATATGGCAAAAGATATTAAATTCTCAGAAAATGCAAGACGTTCTCTTTTAAAGGGTGTTAATAAGTTAGCTGATACTGTTAAGACTACTATTGGTCCTAAGGGTAGAAACGTTGTTTTGGAACAAAGTTACGGCAACCCTGACATCACTAACGATGGTGTTACCATTGCAAAATCCATCGAGTTAAAGGACCACTACGAAAACATGGGTGCTAAACTTGTTGCTGAAGCTGCTCAAAAGACTAATGATATTGCTGGTGACGGTACTACTACCGCAACTGTTTTGACTCAAGCAATTACTAATGAAGGTATGAAGAACGTAACTGCTGGTGCTAACCCAGTTGGCATTCGTCGTGGTATTGAAAAAGCTACTGAAGCTGCTGTTAATGAATTGCACAAGATTAGCCACAAGGTTGAATCAAGAGACCAAATTGCTAACGTAGCTGCAGTTTCATCATCTTCAAAGGAAGTTGGTAACTTAATCGCTGACGCTATGGAAAAGGTTGGTCACGATGGCGTTATCACTATTGAAGATTCACGTGGTATCAATACTGAACTTTCAGTAGTTGAAGGTATGCAATTTGATCGTGGTTACTTATCACAATACATGGTAACTGACAACGATAAGATGGAAGCAGATCTTGATAATCCTTACATTTTGATCACTGACAAGAAGATCTCAAACATTCAAGATATCTTGCCACTTCTTCAAGAAATTGTTCAACAAGGTAAGTCATTATTGATCATTGCTGATGACGTTACTGGTGAAGCTCTTCCAACACTTGTATTGAACAAGATTCGTGGTACCTTCAACGTTGTAGCTGTTAAGGCTCCTGGCTTTGGTGACCGTCGTAAGGCTCAGTTACAAGATATTGCTGCTTTGACTGGTGGTACTGTGATTACTGATGACTTAGGTCTTGAATTAAAGGACACTAAGATTGATCAATTAGGTCAAGCTCGTCGTGTAACTGTAACCAAGGACTCAACTACTATTGTTGACGGTGCTGGTTCAAAGGATGCTATTCAAGAACGTGAAGATTCAATCAGAAAGCAAATTGAAGAATCAACTTCAGACTTTGACAAGAAGAAGCTTCAAGAACGTCTTGCTAAGTTAACTGGTGGTGTAGCTGTTATCCACGTAGGTGCTGCTACTGAAACCGAATTGAAGGAACGTCGTTACAGAATTGAAGACGCTTTGAACTCAACTCGTGCCGCTGTTGATGAAGGTTACGTTGCTGGTGGTGGTACTGCTTTAGTAGACGTTGAGAAGGCTATCAATGATCTTAAGGCTGATACTGCAGATGAAAATACTGGTATCCAAATCGTATTAAGAGCTTTGTCAGCACCAGTTCGTCAAATTGCTGAAAACGCAGGTAAGAATGGTGAAGTTGTTTTGAACCACTTACTCAAGCAAGAAAACGAAATTGGCTACAATGCTGCTACTGATACTTGGGAAAACATGGTAGATGCTGGTATCATTGACCCAACCAAGGTAACCAGAACCGCTTTGCAAAATGCTGCTTCAATTGCCGCTCTTCTGCTTACTACTGAAGCTGTTGTTGCAGAAATTCCTGAAGAAAAGCCAGCTAACCCAGCTCCACAAGCTGGTGCACCAGGAATGGGTATGTAATTATATATCTTAATGCTTTAGCATTTAGATATATAATTCTTGATTACGAAGTAATCAAGTTCATTTACAGTGCTTTAGCACTAAACTTATGCACAAACTCTCACTCTAGTTCAAAAACAAATATAATTAAAATGACTTCGAAGTTAAACAATCAGTTCAGCTTCGAAGTTTTTCTTTTTGTAGCGTATAATATTGTACGTAACTCTATCTAAAATACGAAATAGGAAAGAGACATAAATGACGGAAAAAACAACTCCAATGATGGAGCAATATTACGAAATTAAAAAACAATATCCTGATGCCTTTCTTTTTTATCGCGTCGGAGACTTTTACGAACTGTTTGAAGATGACGCAGTTAAAGGTGCACAGATTCTTGAATTGACTTTAACGCACCGATCAAATAGAACTAAGAATCCAATTCCAATGGCAGGTGTGCCTCATATGGCTGTGGATACTTATGTAAATACTTTAGTTGAAAAGGGTTATAAAGTAGCACTTTGTGAACAACTTGAGGATCCTAAAAAGGCCAAAGGCATGGTTAAACGGGGAATTATTCAATTAGTGACGCCGGGAACCATGATGAATGAAGGCCCAAATGATGCTAAAGATTCAAATTACTTAACATCAGTAATTACCACTAAGAGTGGCTTTGGTTTAGCCTACAGTGATTTATCCACTGGTGAAATTTATGCTACTCATTTAAAGAGTTTCGATGCTGTTTCCAATGAGCTCTTGTCACTTCGTACTCGTGAAGTTGTGTATAACGGGTCATTATCTGAACAAAACAAGGACTTTATGCACAAGGCAAATATTACGGTTTCAGCACCTACACCAATTGAAGGTGAACATGCTGAAATTTCTTATGTTGAACAGAATTTGACTAATGGGGCTGAAAAAGAGGCTACCCGTCAGTTAGTTGGCTATTTGCTTTCAACTCAAAAGAGAAGTTTAGCGCACTTGCAGATTGCCAAAAGCTATGAAGTAAATCAATATTTGCAGATGTCACATACTGTGCAGAATAATTTGGAATTGGTTGCTTCTGCCAAAACTGGCAAAAAAATGGGTTCACTTTTCTGGGTTTTGGATAAAACACACACTGCCATGGGTGGACGCTTGCTTAAGCAGTGGCTAGCTCGTCCATTATTAAACATGGATGAAATTAACCATCGTGAAGAAATGGTGCAGGCCTTGCTTGATGGCTACTTTACACGAGAAAATGCAGTTGATGCCTTAAAGGGTGTTTACGACTTGGAACGTTTAACTGGTCGAATTGCTTTTGGTAACGTTAATGCGCGCGAATTACTACAATTATCACGTTCTTTGCAGGCCGTTCCAGTTATTTTAGATGCTTTAGAGCAATCAGATTCAGATATCTTGGTCGATTTTGCTAAAAAAATTGATCCATTAAAGGGCGTTGCCGAAATGATTACTTCCACTATCGTGAAGGATCCACCTGTGTTGACTACTGAAGGTGGCCTGATTCAAGGTGGGGTTGATCCGCAGCTTGATCGCTATCGGGATGCCATGAACAATGGAAAAAAATGGTTGGCTGAGATGGAAGCAGATGAGCGGCAAAAGACAGGTATTGATAACTTAAAGGTCGGTTATAACAAGGTCTTTGGCTATTATATTCAGGTTTCTAACGGTAACAAGTCTAAGGTGCCACTTGATCGTTATACGCGTAAACAAACTTTGACTAACGCTGAGCGTTATATCACACCGGAACTCAAGGAACATGAGAATCTAATTCTTGAGGCACAGACACGGTCAACTGACTTGGAATATGATTTATTTGTTAAGCTGCGTGAGGACGTTAAGAAGTATATCCCTGCTTTACAAAAATTAGGTGGGCAACTAGCAGCGCTGGATGTTTATTGTGGTTTTGCGACAGTAGCTGAACAAAATAATTATTGCCGGCCAACTTTTCACGCAGATAATCAAGATATTAATGTGACTAACGGCCGTCATCCAGTTGTGGAAAAAGTAATGACGGCTGGTTCATATATTCCTAACGATGTCAAAATGGATGAAGGAACCAACATTTATTTAATTACAGGTCCTAACATGTCTGGTAAGAGTACCTATATGAGACAAATGGCTTTGATTGCGATCATGGCTCAAGTAGGTTCCTTTGTGCCAGCTGATAGTGCTGATTTGCCAATTTTTGATCAAATTTTTACAAGAATCGGAGCAGCTGATGACTTAATTTCAGGTCAAAGTACCTTTATGGTAGAGATGAGTGAAGCTAATGAAGCCTTGCAGTATGCTACTAAGCGCAGTTTGGTTCTCTTTGACGAAATTGGTCGTGGTACGGCTACTTACGATGGAATGGCTTTAGCTGGTGCAATTGTTAAGTACTTACACGACAAAGTGGGTGCTAAGGCATTATTTGCTACGCACTATCATGAATTGACAGTGATGGATGAGACTCTGGATCATCTGAAAAATATTCACGTTGGTGCTACCGAAGAAAATGGCAAGTTAATCTTCTTGCATAAAATCCTACCTGGACCTGCTGATCAAAGTTACGGAATTCATGTAGCTCAATTAGCAGGTTTGCCGCGCAACGTTTTGCGAGAGGCAACTAAATTATTAAAGCGGCTTGAAGCACAAGGCAGTGAACTAGCACCAGTTTCGCAGCAATTAGATTTATTTGCAGAGCCTGTGGAAAACAGTGTTGAAGAAACTGAAACACAAAATGACAAGCCCGCAATAACTGATGCACAACAAGATATACTTGATGATATTTCTAATCTTTATTTAGCAGATAAGACACCGTTGCAGGTTATGCAAATGGTAGCTGATTGGCAAAAAGATTTAAAGGATGACGATTAATGAGCAAAATTCATGAGTTATCGGAAACTTTAACTAATCAGATTGCAGCCGGAGAAGTAATTGAGCGCCCAGCTAGCGTAGTTAAGGAATTAGTAGAAAACTCGTTAGATGCTGGTGCTACTCGAATTCGCGTTGATTTTGTAGATACTGGTTTGAAACAGATTGTAGTTCAAGACAATGGGACGGGGATTGCACGTGATCAAGTTGATCTAGCCTTTACCCGACATGCGACAAGCAAGATTGCCAATGAACACGATTTATTTAAAGTTTCCACTTTAGGCTTCCGCGGAGAAGCATTAGCTTCGATTTCTGCTGTTAGCCATGTGGAAATTCTGACTGCAACTGAAAACGCAATTGGTATTCGAGCTAACTATAGTGGAGGCAATAAAAAAGGCCAAGAAGATGCAGCGGCTCGTAAGGGAACAAAAATTACAGTCAAGGATTTGTTCTTTAACACGCCAGCCAGATTAAAGTATTTGCGTAGTCCAAGAACTGAAATTATGAAGATTGTGGATATTATTAATCGACTTGCGTTAGGTTATCCACATGTGTCTTTCACTTTGTCAAATACTGGCAAAATTTTATTAAGAACGCCAGGAAATAATAATTTAAAGCAAACAGTTGCCAACGTGTATGGCCGTCATATCGCAGAAAAAATGGAAAAATTTGAGGCAAAAGACAGCGATTTTAAGATTACAGGTCTGATGTCTAAACCGGAATTAACACGTTCTACACGCAATTTTATTTCGATTCTCTTAAACGGCCGCTATATTAAAAATTTTCAATTAAATACTGCGATTCTGGATGGCTATGGCTCAAAATTAGCAGCGCGGCATTATCCGATTATTGTGTTAGCAATTAAAGTAGATCCTTTGTTAGTGGACGTTAACGTGCATCCCACTAAGCAGGAAGTTCGTTTATCCAAGGAAAAAGAACTGGGTCGTTTAATCACCAGTGCAATTAGTAATACACTTGTGGAAAAAGTTGAACAAATTAGCGCTTTTGCTAATTTGGAAAATAAACGTGATACGCTAGTTGATCAGCTTAGTTTTAACTTAAATCAAGATGTTGTAAATACAGCTCGTAAAAAAGAACCGGAAATTCGCGAACAAGAAAAGCCAAAATTTTTAACGATTGAATCTGATGATTCAGAAGATAATATTCAAAATGAGGCGGTAAAGCAGGATAGTGAAAAGAAATATGTTGATCTTAATCAGCCACGTGAAGATGATCAATATATCGTTACTAAGACTTGGAAACAAAATGTTGCTCTGCAGCAAGCACTAACGCCATTTCCTACAACTAGGACTAATCAGGAAGTCATTTCAAGTGGGGATGAAACTTTAGCTAATAATCTGCCTCGCTTGGTTTATGTTGGACAGACCGATACTTATTTACTTGCCCAACATAATGGCGACCTATTTTTAATTGATCAGGTTGCTGCTAGACGAAGGTTAAAATTTGAGCAAATTTTTCACATGATAACTGCCAAAAAAGTAGTACAACAAGGTTTGTTAACACCAATTATTTTAGAATTTGGTAATCTTGATTTTATGCAAATTAAGGATCAAGTAGAACAGATTAAGCAGGTTGGAATCTATTTGGAAGATTTTGGACAAAATAGTTTTATTGTTCGTTCGTATCCAACTTGGATTCACGATAATGTCGAAGATTCAATTCGGAAGATTTTAGATGGTTATTTGAATGTGGATAAAGGAAAGGCAAAGAACCTGTTTAGCCGGATAGCAGCAATGCAAGCTAAGCGAGAAATTACTGGCAAGATTAAATTATCTGCAGCTGAAGCTGAGCAAATTTTACTTGATTTACGCAAGTGTACTGATCCATATCATGATGCAGATGGACGGATAATTTTGGTTAGAATGAGCCAAAATGAATTGAGAAAAATGTTTAAGAAGGATGAATAATGTACGAATATTTTGAAGGTGTGATTACTGTGGTTACACCAAGCTATGTTGTAGTTGATGTCGGGGGCGTTGGCTACAAGGTCTATAGTCCTACACCTTTTGCCTATACTCAAGGCCAAAAAGCTAAGGTCTTTATTGAGCAAGTGGTGCGTGATACTGGCATTACTTTATATGGTTTTCAAAGTCAAGATGATAAGGGCTTGTTCTTAAAACTACTTAGTGTTAGCGGGATTGGTCCTAAGAGTGCAATGGCAATCATGGCAGCTGAGGATAGTAATTCTTTGGCGGAAGCGATTGAACAAGGTGAAGTTAAGTACCTAACTCGTTTTCCAGGTGTGGGTAAAAAGACGGCTTCACAAATTGTGCTTGATTTGAAGGGTAAATTAGGTGATTATGTTGCTCGGCTTGATCGTCCAGACAATGGTGAGAATGTGCCGCCAGCATTAAATGATGCACTGCTTGCTTTAATTGCTTTGGGTTATACCCAAAAAGAAGTGGATCGGATCACGCCTAAACTGGAGAAAGTTGCTGCAAATACTGCAGATCAATATATTAAAAAGGGCTTAGCATTACTGCTTAAAAAGTAGATCTTGGTATAATAGAACAGATGATTATTTTTTAAGGAAGTGAAACTGGTGGCAAAAGATCAAGTAACTTCAGGTGATATTGAGAATCCTGAAGAACAACAAATGGAACTTTCTTTGCGGCCGCAAACGCTCGACCAGTACTTAGGTCAAAAGCGGGTCAAAAAAGAAATGAGCATTTATATTAAGGCGGCGCGCCAACGTGATGAAGCATTAGATCACGTTTTGCTTTATGGACCACCGGGGTTAGGAAAGACAACTTTGGCTTTCGTAATTGCCAATGAATTGGGAGTTCATTTAAAGAGTACAAGTGGTCCGGCCATTGAAAAGTCAGGCGACTTGGTGGCACTTTTGTCCGACTTAGATCCTGGGGATGTTTTGTTCATTGATGAAATTCACCGTTTAGCTAAACCAGTAGAAGAAGTACTCTACTCTGCAATGGAAGACTACTATATCGATATTGTGATTGGCGAGGGGCAGACTACTCATGCAGTTCACGTGCCGCTGCCACCATTTACTCTAATTGGGGCAACGACTTTGGCTGGGCAATTGTCAGCACCTTTGCGTGATCGCTTTGGCATCGTAGAGCACATGCAGTATTACACTATCGATGAGCTAGAACAAATTGTTTTGCGTTCAAGTGATGTTTTTCACACTTCAATTGCGCCTGAGGCGGCCCATGAATTGGCACGACGCTCGCGTGGTACACCTCGTGTTGCCAATCGCTTACTTAAGCGGGTGCGTGATTTTGCGGAAGTTAAGGGAGAAAAAACAATTTCGCTCGAGACTACTGAAGGCGCGTTAAAACAATTGCAGGTTGACGATGAGGGACTTGATCAGACAGACCGCAGATTATTGAGAACGATGATCGAAGGATATAATGGTGGTCCTGTTGGTATTCGGACTTTGGCAGCTAATGTTGGTGAAGATATGGAAACGATTGAGTCACTATATGAGCCATATTTGTTGCAGCATGGTTTTATTTTACTCACGCCGCGTGGCAGAATGGTGACGGATAAAGCATATTTACAGTTAGGATTACCAATTCCAGGTGATAAATAGTCCCATTTTCTGTATAATGGTTATAATATCTAGAAAATAATTTTAATGAGGTGGAAATTTTGAACATTTTATTTTTAGCAAATGCCGGTGCTGCAGCAAGTAGCAACTGGATGATGATCGGTTTATTTATTATTTTGATCGCTTTCACTTACTTTGGTATGATTCGTCCTCAAAAGAAGCAACAACAACAAAGAATGCAAATGATGGACAAATTGAAGAAGGGTGACGAAGTCATCTTAGTTGATGGTTTGCATGGTAAGGTTGACAAGATCAACAGTGATAAGACTATCGTGGTTGATGCAGATGGCATTTACTTAACTTTTGAAAGAATGGCTGTCCGTCGTGTGATTCCAGTTGCTGCACCAGCAACTCCTGCAGCTGAAACTAAGGCTGAAGCTCCAGCAGAAAAGCCGGAAGAAAAAGCAGACGAAACTAAAAAAGAGGATAAGTAATCATATTACTTAAGAGCGTCATTTTAGGCGCTTTTTGTTTTGCTAAAAAAATCCTTGTTGTAAAATAGAAGTGACAATTTTAGTTCAAAGAAAGGGATCTGAAATGAAGAATATTCCCGTTGTAATGATTATTTTTGGTGGTAGTGGTGATTTGGCTCATCGCAAGCTTTATCCAGCTTTGTTTAATTTGTATGAACAAGGCTTAATTCACGACAACTTTGCAGTAATTGGAACTGCTCGTCGTCCTTGGTCACATGAGTATTTGCGTGAGCAGGTTAGTGATGCTATTCATGAAACGCACGATACTGTTGATGAAAATGAGTTGAAAGCTTTTGCAAGTCATTTTTATTATCAATCACATGATGTAACTAATGTGGAACACTATGAGATTTTGAAAAACTTGGCACAAGAGCTCGATGATCGTTATAGTGCACAAGGCAATCGTCTCTTCTACATGGCTATGGCACCAAGATTCTTTGGCACAATAGCAACGCATATTAATGACCAAGACTTGACTGGTAGTGGCTTTAATCGAATTGTAGTTGAAAAGCCATTTGGTCATGATTTGGCTTCAGCAGAGGAATTAAATAAGCAAATCACGGCTTCATTTGATGAAAATGATATTTTTAGAATTGACCACTATTTAGGTAAAGAAATGGTTCAAAATATCATGCCAATGCGTTTTACTAACCCAATGGTTCAAAATATTTGGTGCAGCAAGTATATTAAGAATATCCAAGTTACCTTGGCAGAACGTCTTGGCGTGGAAGCACGTGGAGGTTACTATGATACTTCAGGTGCTTTACGTGATATGGTACAAAACCATATTTTTCAAATTATTACTCTGCTAGCAATGCCAGAACCGAAGGATCTTTCTTCTGCTAGTGTTCACCAAGCCAAGCAAGATTTGCTTAAGAGTTTAATTATTCCTACGCCAGATGATGTCAAGAAATACTTTGTTCGTGGTCAATATTTGGGTAGTGATACTACTTTTGCTTATAAGCAAGAGCCAAATGTTGATCCAGAGTCAACTACTGAAACCTTCGTTGCAGGTAAAGTTAAGTTTAATGAGGGACCAATTGCTGGCGTACCAATTTACTTTAGAACGGGTAAGGAATTCAAAGAAAAGAAGAACCGGATTGACATTGTTTTAAAGCATATTAATAATCCATATGGGCAAGATCATTCTAACAATATTACGATCGTGATTGACCCAACTAGTGAAATTTACTTTACTATTAATGGCAAACGAATTGACCAACCAGGAATTCGCCGTGAAAACTTAACTTATGAATTTTCAAAAGCCGAAATGGCTAAGGTACCTGATGGTTATGAAAGATTGCTTCATGATGTTTTTGTCAATGATTCAACTAACTTTACGCACTGGAGCGAATTGAAGCGTTATTGGGAATTTATCGATGCAGTTGAAGATGCTTGGCAGAAGGAAAATGAAGCAGGCAATCCAGCCATTGCACAATATTTGCCATACAGAATGGGGCCAAAGGAAGCTAATACAATCTTTGAGTCACCAACTGAACATTGGATTTATGAATAAAGAAAATTTATTACCGCAAAATGACATCCATCGTCGGATTATTCATCTGGACATGGATGCTTTTTACGCTTCGGTTGAAATGCAGGAGCATCCCGAATGGAAAAATAAGGCATTGATTGTTGGGCAAGATCCACGACAAAATGGTGGACATGGAGTAGTGGCTACTTGCAATTATGTAGCTCGTAAGTATGGCGTTCACTCAGCTATGGCCGCAATTCAAGCAGTACGTTTGGTTCCCAAGGAGCTAATAGTTTTTACTAGACCACGATTTGATAAATATCGTGCAGTGTCAGCTAAAATCCATTCTTTTATGCATGATGTGACAGATCAGGTTGAATCAGTGGCTTTAGATGAAGCTTATCTAGACGTGACACATCCAAAGATAGAGCAGGAGTCTGCAGTTCAAATTGCTTTAGATTTACAGAAAAGGATTCGGCAAGAAGTAGGCTTAAACTCGTCTTTTGGCGTTTCCTATAATAAGTTTTTAGCTAAAATGGGATCAGAATACGCCAAACCGTTTGGTCGAACCGTAATTTTGCCTAGTGAAGTGCAGAACTTTTTAGCAATGCAAAAGATTGAGAAGTTTCCTGGTATTGGACCGAAGACGCAAGAAGAGCTGCATCAGATGGGTGTTTATACTGGGGCAGATTTACAAAAAGTTGAGGTTTTAACCTTAATTAAAAAATTTAAGAAAATGGGGTATATTTTAGCCCAACATGCACGTGGAATAGATTTAAGACCTGTTGTTACAGACTCAGAGGCTAATCGAAAATCAATTGGCATGGAGCGGACTTACGAGCCTGCAATTTATACTGAGGATGAAGCCCTAACCAATATTCGTAACTATTGCAATCATTTGGAAGCAGCATTAAAAAAACGCAATTTTAAGGCAGGTACTGTTGTTATTAAAGTAAGAAATAATAATTTTGATACGGTAACCAAGAGAAAAAAGTTGAAAACACCTTCTGATAGTCACTTAGATTTTTATGATGTGGCTCGTGACTTGTTCGAAGCAACAAGTTCCTTTTTAGATGATGGAATTCGTTTATTGGGAGTCACTGTAACTGACTTTGAAAAGAAAAAATATCAATCAATCAGTTTGTTCGACTAATAAATAAAGCTATTTTTCTGGTAAACTAGATACAGATATTTTTACAAGATGAGGAGATTAAAAATGAGTAGTTTTGATGACATTTATGAAAAAATCTTGCAATATCCTACAATTATCTTGCACCGCCACACTAGTCCTGATCCAGACGCAATTGGTTCACAAGCTGGTTTAGCTAGAGCATTAATGGAAAAATTCCCGGACAAGCGCATTCTTTGTGCTGGGGAAAACGATGAAGGCGACTTAGCTTGGATTAACCACATGGATCAAGTCAAGGCAACTGATTACGAAGGTGCTTTGGTAATTACTACTGATACCGCTAATACACCAAGAATTTCTAATAAGTTGTATGATAAGGGTGACTTTTTAATTAAGATTGACCACCACCCAGATGTTGATCCATATGCTGATATGAGTTACGTAGATCCAGATGCTCCAGCAGCATGCCAAATCATTGTAGACTTCTTGAATGAAGAGGGCTTTAAGATTACCAAGGAAGTTGCTTACCCACTTTATGCTGGAATTGTAGGCGATACCGGTCGTTTCATGTATCCAGAAACTTCAGAGCATACTTTTAAGGTGGCTGCTCAATTAGCTTCTACTGGAATTAACATTACTGAAATCGCTCGTAATATTGCTGATGTAACTTTTGATGAGGCAAAATTGCAAGCCTTGGCAATGGACAAGATGGAAATTGATCCCGTTGGTGCAGCTTATACAATTTTGATGCAGTCAGACTTGAAGAAGTTAGGTTTGACTGATGATCAAGCAAATGTTGCTGTATCTACTCCAGGACGTATTAAAGATGTGCTTGCTTGGAATGTTTTTGTTGAAAAACCAGATGGTACTTTCCGCGTACATTACCGTTCAAAGGGTCCTGTAATCAATGAATTAGCTGCTAAGCATGATGGTGGTGGTCATGCATTAGCTAGTGGTGCTAACGCTAAGGATATGGACGAAGTAAAGCAGGTATTTGCGGAAGTCGTTGAAGTAACTAAGAAGTTTAAAGAAGATCATGAATAATATTTTTATAGATTCAAGAATTAAACCAACTATTCAGGCTGGTTTAAAGAAGATCCATTTTGAAAAGCCAACTAAGGTGCAGGAGAAAGTTATTCCTGCTATGTTGTCTGACTTGAGTGTAGTAGTGCAAGCAGCAACTGGTTCAGGAAAAACGCATGCTTATTTAGTACCAATTTTTAATGAAATTGAAGAAGATAAACGCTATGTTCAAGCAATCGTTACTTTGCCTAGTCGTGAATTAGCCGATCAGCTTTATCAAGTAGCACGGCAGCTCCGTGATGCGGCAGGGATGCATTTTTCAATTGCACATCTTGCGGGCGGAACTGATCGTGAACGTCAATTAGAAAAGTATCAAAATAATACTCCACAATTGGTGATTGCAACTCCAGGACGTTTGTTAGACTTTGTTCAAAAGAAGGTTTTTGCAGTTGATCAAGTAAAAACTTTTGTTATCGACGAAGCTGACATGACCTTGGACATGGGCTTTTTGAACGACATTGATCAAGTTGCTGCTAAATTGCCGAAGGATGTCCAAATTGCTGCCTTTTCAGCAACTATTCCAGTTAAATTGTCTAACTTTTTACGCAAATATATGGCTCATCCTGATGAGATCGTTATTGATAATCCTAGTGTTATTGCGCCAACGATTAAAAACGATTTGCTTGATATTGGCTCAAAGGATCGCAAGAATGTCTTGTACAAATTGTTAACTATGGGACAACCATATTTGGCGTTGGTTTTTGCTAACACTAAGCAAAAGGTCGATGAGTTGACTAATTATTTGCAAGATCAGGGTTTGAAGGTAGCTAAAATTCACGGTGGGGTAACTGAACGTGAAAGAAAGCGTACTCTGCGTCAGGTTGAGCAAGGACAGTATCAATATGTGGTAGCTAGTGACCTAGCTGCTCGTGGCTTAGATATTGATGGTGTTAGTCTGGTTGTCAATTATGAAATACCACGTGATATTGAGTTCGTGATTCACCGGATTGGCCGGACGGGGCGTAATGGCTTATCTGGTCATGCGATAACTTTAATTCGTGAAGAAGAAATGAACCGAATTGAAGAATTGGAAAAGATGGGTGTTCATTTTGACTTCGTTGAAATTAAAAATGGTGAATTAATGCCACGTAAACACTATCGCAGTCGTGAAAATCGTCAAAGCAAGAATCGTAAGCTTGATACCAAGCTGGTGGGTTACGTTAAAAAAGAGAAGAGAAAGCGTAAGCCAGGTTACAAGAAGAAGATTAAGCGTGCGATTCAAGAGGATAATCGTCAAAAACGTAAGTTGGAACAGCGTCATGAGGTTCGTAAGGCAAAACGTTTAAGAAAGCGCAAGCGTGAACAAGGGCTTTGACAGAAGCGGATTTTGTAGTACAATTATTTCAGCTTAAGATATGTTTTTTGATCAATTATTTCAAAGAGAGAGCCAGTTAGATGAGAATGGCTTAATAATAGTCAAAAAATGCTCCTTTAAGTTTCATAATTAAGAATATCAAGAGGTAACAAACACTGTTGCAATCAAGGTGGTACCGCGCGTGGAGCGTCCTTGAAGAAAGCAATAGTGTTTTTTATTTATTTTTAGGGAGATTTATTTTAATGAAGAAACTAAATAGTTCAGAGTTTCGCCAAATGTTTTTAGACTTCTTCAAGGATCATGGTCACATGATTATGCCAAGTGCATCATTAATCCCACAAGATGACCCAACTCTTCTTTGGATTAACTCAGGTGTTGCTACCATGAAGAAGTACTTTGATGGCTCAGTTGTACCAAAGAATCACAGAATTACTTCATCTCAAAAGTCAATCAGAACCAACGATATTGAAAATGTTGGTAAGACTGCACGTCACCAAACTTTCTTTGAAATGCTTGGTAACTTCTCAGTTGGTGACTACTTTAGAGATGAAGCTATTCCTTGGGCATGGGAATTCTTAACTAGTCCTGATTGGCTTGGCTTGCCAAAGGAAAAGCTTTACTGTACTGTTTATCCAAAAGATGAAGACTCATTTAATGTTTGGGTAAAGGCAGGGATGCCAGCTGACCATATTGTTAAATTAGAAGACAACTTCTGGGATATTGGTGAAGGTCCATGTGGTCCAGATACTGAAATCTTCTATGACCGTGGTCAAGAAAACAACGACGTAGCTGAAGACGATCCAGAAAACTTTCCTGGTGGTGAAAATGCCCGTTACCTTGAAATTTGGAACATCGTATTTTCACAATACAACCACTTGCCAAATGGCAAATATGTCGATCAACCACATAAGAACATCGATACTGGTATGGGACTAGAACGTGTTCTTTCAATTTTGCAAGATGCTCCAACAAACTTCGAAACCGACTTGTTCTTGCCAATTATTCACGCCACTGAAGAAATGACTGATGACAAGAAGTACGGCGTTAACAAGGAAGACACTACTGCTTTCAAGATTATCGCTGACCACGTTCGTGCCGTAAGTTTTGCGATTGCTGATGGTGCGCTTCCTTCAAACTCGGGCCGTGGTTATGTTCTTCGTCGTTTGATCCGTCGCGCAGACTTGAATGGTCAACGCTTAGGAATTAAGGGTGCCTTCCTTTACAAGTTGGTTCCAGTTGTTGGAAAAATCATGGAAAGTCACTACCCAGAAGTTATGGATCAACGCGGCTTTATCGAAAACGTTATCCAAAACGAAGAAGAAAGATTTCAATCAACTCTTGATACTGGTTTGACTTTGCTTGACGACTTAATCGACAAGGCAAAGAATTCTAAGGATAAGACCATTTCAGGTAAAGATGCCTTCAAGATGTTCGATACTTACGGCTTCCCATATGAATTGACTTTTGAATCAGCACAAGATGCTGGCCTTAAGGTTGACAAGAAGGGCTTTGACGCAGAAATGGCTGCTCAAAAAGAGCGTGCACGTAAAGCTCGTGGTGACCTTCAATCAATGGGACGTCAAGATGTAACTTTAATGAACATTAAGGATAAGTCAGTCTTTGAACGTGATACTTACGAAGAACCACATGCAAAGCTAGTTGACATTGTTGTTGATGATAAGTTGGTTGATAAGGCCGATGGCGAACATGCTACTTTGGTCTTTGACAAGACTCCATTTTACGCAGAACGTGGTGGTCAAGTTGCTGATCATGGTAAGATTTATAACCAAAATGGCGAATTAGTAGCTGAAGTTACTGACGTCCAACACGCACCTAACGACCAAAACTTACACTTTGTTGACCTTATTTTGCCAGTTGAAAAGGGTCAAGAATACGTATTGAAGTTAGATAAGGAACGTCGTGAAGGGTTACGTCACTCTCACTCAGCAACTCACCTTCTTCACGCTGCTCTTCGTCAAGTCTTAGGTGAACACACTCACCAAGCTGGTTCATTAGTTGATCCTGACTACTTAAGATTTGACTTTACTGCAATGGAACCAATGACCAAGCGTGAGCTTAAGACCGTTGAAGAATTGGTTAACCAAAAGATTTGGGAAGCTATTCAAGTTAAGACTACTATCACTACCCCTGAAGAGGGTGAAAAGATGGGTGCTTTAGCCCTCTTTGATAGCAAGTACGGTGATAAGGTTCGTGTTGTTCAAATGGGTGACTTCTCAAGTGAATTCTGTGGTGGTACTCACGTGGACAATACTAACCAAATTGGAATCTTCAAGATTACTTCAGAATCAGCTGTCGGTGCTGGTATGCGTAGAATTGAAGCTGTAACTTCTAAGAAGGCTTATGAATACTTGGCAAACCGTTCAGACTTACTTGATGATATTCAAGAAGAAGTTAAGGCAACCAAGCCAGATAACATTGTCGATAAGATTGATTCACTTGAAAGTGATTTGCACGATGCTCAAAAGCAAGTTGAAACTTTGAACAAGAAGATCAATGCTGCTAAGGCTGGTCAAATCTTTAATGACGTTAAACAAGCTGGTGACTTGACTGTCATTGCTGCTACTGCAGATGTTAATGGGATGAATGACTTGCGTGAACTTGCTGATAGCTGGAAGAGCGGCAACAAGTCTGATGTTTTAGTTTTAGCTGCTGAAAATGCTGGCAAGGCTAATATGATTATTGCCTTAGGCCAAAAGGCATTAGACAAGGGCCTTAAAGCAGGTAACTTAATCAAGATCGCTGCCCCAATCTTTGGAGGTGGCGGTGGCGGCCGTCCAAACATGGCTCAAGCCGGTGGTAAGAATCCAGAAGGCTTGAATGATGCTATTAAGGCAGTTATTGACGAAATTTCTAAGAACTAAGAATTAATTAATTGTGTTTAAGCTTTTTTTCAAGTAAAATTGTTGACAGGAGGAATAAATATGAGTTCGCTAGATAAGACTATGCATTTTGACTTTAATCAGAACAAAGGAAAAAATGTTTATGATACTCTGCAAGATGTTTACAATGCGCTTGAAGAAAAGGGCTATAATCCTATTAACCAGATTGTAGGTTACTTACTTTCTGGCGATCCTGCTTATATTCCACGGCATAACGATGCCCGTAATTTGATTCTTAAGCACGAACGTGACGAGATTATTGAAGAACTTGTTAAGAGTTATCTTGGTAAGAATAAATAATGCGTTTATTAGGTTTAGATGTAGGTTCTAAAACTGTGGGAGTAGCAATTAGCGATGAGCTAGGAATTACTGCCCAGAAGTTGGAGACTATCCAGATTGATGAAAGCAGATATAACTTTGGTATGCGTCCATTGAAGAAGCTAGTCAGACAATATGAAGTTGACGGTTTCGTATTAGGTTTACCTAAGAATATGGATGGTACTTCTGGTAGTTCCGTAGCTAGAAGTAAGGCATACGGCAAACGACTAGAGGAAAAGTTTGGTTTACCTGTACATTATTCTGATGAGAGATTGACAACAATTGAATCACGACGAGTACTTGTTGAGGATGCAGGGATCCATGATCGCAAGAAGCGTAAACAAGTAATTGATCAGATGGCAGCGGTGCTCATCTTGCAAAATTATTTAGATTTACACCGAAAGGATTAAAATGGCAGCACAAGTTAATGGTGACGATCAAGATCGTCAAATTACTTTGATTGATGATCAAGGTAATGAAGAATTGTATGAGATATTATTTACTTTTCATTCAGATGATTATGACAAATCTTACGTGCTTCTTTATCCAGCCGCTGTTGGCGATGATGAAGATATTGAGGTGCAAGCTTTCAGTTATGATGCCGATGATGCCGGCGATGTAACAAGTAGCGATTTGCATGAGATTGAATCTGATGATGAGTGGGACATGGTCCAGGGAGTTTTAAATACTTTCTTAGATGATGACCGCTTGAGTGGTAAATAATAAAAAGAGGACTGGCTGTGGCTGGTCCTTTTTGTTAGTTTTAGAAAAAAGATAAAAATGAACAAGAAAATATTAGAGATTTTAGAATTTGGCGAAATTACTAAGCGCTTGAGTAAATTAGCGATTACTGGTCCCGCTAAAAAAGAAGCGGAGGAATTATTACCTAGTGGTGATTTTGAACAAGTACAAAATGAGTTAAAGCAGACTTTAGCTTTGACTAATTTGCTACGAATTAAGGGACAACTTCCTTTAACGGACTTTCAGGACGTACGTCCAAGTACTAAACGTTTAAGCGTGAAAGCTAATTTAAATGCTAAGGAATTAGGTAATTTATTATTAGTATTAAGTTTAGCTCATGAAATTAATGACTTTTTGGCAGAAATAGATCCAAACAAACTGGATTTAACTGCAATTGATGAAATTTTAGATCAATTAGATGTGCCGGATCTTTTATTTAGAGAATTAAAGAAATCAGTTGATTATGATGGTGAGGTATTAGATACAGCCTCACATGAACTAGCTCGTTTGCGTCATGATATACGTTCTAATGAAGAGGAAATTAAGAATAAGATGGATGCTTATACTAAGGGCAATAGTAGTAAGTATTTATCTGAGCAAATTGTGACTATTCGTGATGACCGCTATGTTATTCCAGTTAAGCAAGAATATCGGGCAAAATTTGGTGGGGTAGTTCATGATCAAAGTGCCAGTGGTCAAACACTGTTTATAGAGCCGGAAGCCGTTTTAAACCTTAATAACCGCCAACAGAATTTAATTGCTCAAGAAAAACAAGAAATTCGTAATATTTTGAAGCACTTATCTAATTTGGCTCGTGAAGAAATTACTAGTTTGAATAATATTGCGGCTGCATTAACTGAACTAGATTTCTTGCAGGCTAAAGCCAAGTTAGCAAAAGAAATGAAGGCAAGTGAGCCTCGTCTGACACAAGACCATTCTTTGAACTTATTAAAAGCGCGTCACCCATTGATTGACCCAGAAAAGGTAGTACCTAATGACATTCGTTTAGGTGGTGAATTTGATACTATGCTGATCACGGGGCCTAACACCGGTGGTAAGACAATTACCTTAAAAACAGCAGGATTGCTTCAATTGATGGCACAGTCTGGATTATTTATCCCGGCTGAAGAAGGTAGCAAGGTTGGCGTCTTTAAGCAAGTTTATGCTGATATTGGCGATGAACAGTCAATTGAACAATCGTTAAGTACTTTTTCATCACATATCAATGACATTATTGCGATCATGAAGAATGTTGATTCTGAGACCTTAGTTTTAATTGATGAAATTGGTGCAGGGACTGATCCAGAAGAGGGTGCTAGTTTGGCAATTAGTATCTTAGACTTTTTGCGTAAAAAAGATGCTAAGATCATGGTGACAACGCACTATCCTGAATTGAAGCTTTATGGTTATAATCGGCCACGGACGACTAATGCCTCAATGGAATTTGACTTAAAGACCTTGTCGCCAACTTATCATTTGCAGATTGGTATTCCTGGTCATAGTAATGCCTTTGCCATTGCCCGCAAGCTAGGGATGCGTGAAGATGTTGTCAAAAATGCCCAGAACTTAATGTCAGATGAAGATTCTGATATTAATAAGATGATCACCAAGTTGAATACGCAAACCAAGGCAGCTACTGTGGCTCGTAATCGTCTGCAAACCAGTTTGGATCGGAGCCAAAAATTAGAGCAAAAGTTGCAACAAGCACTTGATTGGTATAACCAACGTGTACAAAAACAGCTTGATTTTGCACAAGAGCGAGCTAATGAAGTTGTTGCCAAACGCCGTAAAAAAGCTGATGAGATTATTGCCCAACTTGAAAAACAAAAGAACATGGGCGTCAAGGAAAATAAGATTATTGAAGCTAAAGGCGAACTCAACAGTTTAGAGCGTCAGGCTAATAATTTGGCTCATAATAAGGTCTTACAGCGTGAAAAACGTCGTCACCATGTAAGTGTAGGCGATCGAGTAAAGGTCCTCTCATATGGTCAGACAGGTACGATTACTAAGAAGTTATCTGAACATGAATATGAGGTTCAGATGGGAATTATCAAAGTTAAGGTTAGTGATCGCGATATTGAGAGGATTGAAAAGGGCGAAAGTACTAAGCCTAGACAAACTGTTAGAGCAACCAGTGCGGTTAGAAGAAGTAATGCTCATAGCGAGCTGGATTTGCGAGGCCAACGCTATGATGAAGCAATGACTAATTTGGACCGATATATTGATTCTGTTTTACTGGCAGGACTTGATACGGTTACGATTATTCACGGTATTGGTACTGGTGCGATTAGAAAAGGTGTTTGGCAATATCTCCGCAGCAGCAATCATGTAAAGAACTTTAATTATGCACCAGCTAATGAAGGTGGCAATGGTGCAACAATTGTACAATTAAAGTAAGCGTCTTACTTGCAAAAAGTAAGTATAATAGAATATACTTATAATATAAATAAATGAATTGAAAAAATGTGAGGTAATAATTATGGTTGAAGCAATTAATGATCAAAATTTTGAAGAAGAAACTAAGAATGGTGTAGCATTAGTAGACTTTTGGGCAACTTGGTGTGGTCCATGTAAGATGCAATCACCAGTAATTGATCAATTATCTGAAGAACGTCAAGACGTTAACTTCTACAAGATGGATGTTGACCAAAATCAAGATACAGCTAAGAATTTGGGTATTATGGCTATTCCTACTTTAATCGTAAAGAAGGATGGCAATATTGTAGACCGAATTACTGGTTACACTCCAAAAGAAAAGTTAAACCAAATTTTGGATCAATATACTGATTAATTTAAAAATCAAAAAAAGCTTGAGACGATGTTGCCTCAAGCTTTTTTGATATATCACTTATTTTGATTTACTTGCTTTTTTAGCAAGTCACGAATTTCTTCTAAATAGTCGGCCTCAGTTGGACCAGCTTCTTTTTCTTTCTTGGGCATTACTCTATTTAAAGCCTTGATCATTAAAAATACCACAAATGAAATGATCAAGAAGTTAATGACAGAATTGATGAAGCTGCCATATTTAAATGTAGCATCCCCAACCTTAAAAACGAGGTTAGAAAAATCAATTTTGCCGGCAAAGATCCCAAGTAGGGGGTTGATCAAGTTTTTTACTAAAGATTGTACGATAGCAGTGAAGGCAGCACCAATGATTACACCAACTGCCATGTCCATTACATTGCCACGTGAAATAAACTCTTTAAATTCTTTAATCATGCTCTACTCCTATATCTAATATATATATAAATGCGATTTTAACTAAAGTATATATGAGTGGTTATTTATAGTCTATCAATTTGCTTTTAACCGAAGCGAGCGATAAATTGAACTTTCTTTTCTTTATCTAAAATATTAATTTCACATTCGGTGGTTCGACCAGTTGATTTTTGAAATGCTTCCGCGATCATTCCGCCTTCAAGGGAGAATTCCTTGCTGGCGCTATTCAAACGATCAGTGACAGTTTGGCCACTTAATTCGTAAGTAGTAAATGATCGTCTTTCTTTAACTTTTTCTAGCTTACCAAATTCAGCCATGTTGAAGAATTCAACTAAATCATCATAATCACTTAAATCATATTTTCGCGCGATTCTCTTGCCAGCCCAATAAAGGATTGAGGCGTCATCATCGCCTAAAATAGTTGGCAAAAGGAAATCGCGGTAAAGTTGGTTAATAAAATATACGTGCTCGTTTGTGTTTTCTGTGTTTTCTGTCATAAACTTGTTCATCCCTTTTATTCTTTTTTATTTTACCGTAAACTAGTAGAAGTAGAAAATAAATTTTTGATTTTAAGAGGGTTTTATTATGGATAATCGTCCGATTGGATTATTGGATTCAGGGCTAGGTGGCCTATCTGTTGCAAAAAAAGTAATTGAAAAATTGCCTAATGAATCAACTGTTTTTATTGGTGATAACGCTCATATGCCGTATGGCGATCGAACTAAAGAAGAGATTATTGAACTAGTTAGAAAATCAGTCCAATTTTTGTTAGATAAAAATGTTAAGCTGATAATTTTTGCCTGCAATACTGCGACAGCAATGGCTATGAGTACGATTCAAGCAGAAATCGATCCACAAATTATCGGAGTTATTCAGTCGGGGAGTTTGGCCGCTTCACGGACAACTAAGAATAAAAAAGTTGCGGTAGTTTCAACTAAAGCAACAGCAGAATCACATGCTTATGCTAAAGAGATCCGTTTCCGTGATCCAGAAATTCAGGTAACGGAATTAGCTGCCCCTAAACTTGCACCACTTGTGGAGGCTCAAAAAGATCATGAAACCAACTTAAAAGTAGTTAAAGAGAGTTTGACCCCCTTACAAGGAAAAGACTTTGACACTTTAATTATGGGCTGTACGCATTATCCATTGATTCAGAAAGAATTTAAAGAAGCAATTAATGATAAAAATGTTACTATCTTGGATCCTGCAGATCAAGTTGCACAGTATACGTTTAATGTGATGCGGCGCGATGGTTTGTTTAGTGATGGTAATGAAAAAGTCAGTCATGAATATTACACTACAGGCGATCCAACTAGTTTTGATCATTTAGCAAGGACATTCATGGATGATGCAACTTTAACATCTAAGCATGTGGATACGGAGAATGAATAATGGTTAAAGAAATTTTATTTGCGACTGGTAATCAAGGTAAAGCAAAAGAACTAAAAGAAGCCTTTAAACAAGCTGGGGTAAATGTCGAGATTAAGACGAATGCTGACTTAGACAATCCGCCTCATCCGATTGAAAGTGGCCATACGTTTGAAGCTAATGCCAAGATTAAGGCCCATGAATTAGCTGAGTTTAGCAAGTTGCCTACGATTGCCGATGATTCAGGTTTAATGGTTGATGCTTTGGATGGCGAACCAGGTGTTAGAAGTGCTCGCTATGCTGGCGAAGCTCATAATGATGCAAAGAATAACGCAAAGTTATTAGCTAATTTAGGCGGTGTGCCAGATGAAAAAAGAACGGCCAAGTTTTGGACTACGATTGTGGTTTCAATGCCAGGTGAATTTGATAAAGACTTGGTTGTGTCAGGTACTTGCAGTGGTCGTATTTTGGCCGCACCACGTGGTGAAGATGGTTTTGGCTATGATCCATTGTTTTATATTCCGGAAAAAGAAAAAACTTTTGCACAGATGACTACTGATGAAAAGAATGAGATCTCTCATCGTGGGCGAGCTGTACAAAAGTTATTGAAGGAATTGCCAAGTTGGTTAGAACAATTTGATTAGATAAAAATAGCTCAGTTCGGGTCATTCGTATGATTTGAACTGAGCTATTTTTTACTTATTTTGCAGTAGTTTTTGCAGGTCGTTCTGTACTTGCAAAAACAATATTATTTTCTCGTAAAATTTGAATATATTTACTTAAATACAAATTTCTCACAGCGGCTTGTTTACCAGGTTTAACTTGAAAGTGAATTGAATAAACAAATTTCTTTCCTGTTTGCTCAGTCACACCAACGATAGTAGGTCCAGAAACAATCGTCTTTTTTTCTGGCTGAATCTTGCGATTGCATTCTTTGATTAACTTGTTAACTTCATCAATATCGTTTTTGGTATCAAGATCCAAATTAATGTCTAGTGCTACACCGCCATGGGCTAGGTTTTGCACAATGGTAATGTTGCGGTTAGGGATGAAAATAATTGAGCCATCTGAACCCTTGAGACGAGTAGTTCTGAGGCCTAGTTGCACGACGGTACCAACATTAGTGCCAATCTGAACTAAATCTCCAACATCAAATTGGTCTTCACTTAGAATAAAGAAACCGTTGACCAAATCACTAACAAAGCCTTGTGCGCCCATTCCTAAAGCTAGGGAAAAAATTCCAGCACTGGCTAACAAGGTGCCAACTGGTACACCTAGAATAGAGAGAATACCGAATAAATAGAAGAAGATAAGGGTATATTGAAAAACGCTGTTAATCAAAGCTGTGATAGTTCGAGTTCTTTTATTCTTAACTGTGTTATGCTTGGCTAAGTAATTATTAATTATTTTATGACCAAAATGGGATAAAAGGTAAAAAATGAGTGAAGTAATAGCTAATTGCCAAATAATTGACAATAAATTTTGGCTAATTTTACTCCAATCAATTTCAATTTTCTGTATATTTATGTGAGTAGGAATCTTCATTTGGTGTCCTTTCTATTGCTTACGGGTATAATTAAGAATAACAAGACATTAATTGAGAATAAAGGATATTCATGCTAAACTTTTTTTAGATGTTGATGGAGGTAGAAAATGACAATTTCTTATGGTGCTTTAGCAGGCTTAATTGCGGCGATTGCATTCTTAATTTTAGTATTATTTACGATTCCAATGCTAATTCGGACCGCGAAGTTGTTGAAAGAAACTAGTGCAACTATTCAAACAACTAACGAGTCAATGAAGAAAATTTCTGAAGATATGGATGGCTTGATGGATCAAACTTCGGATTTGTTAGATAAAACTAATGACCTAATGACCGATGTTAATGGTAAAATGAAGACGTTAGATCCAGTTGTTAAAGCTGCTGCAGATTTAGGCGAAAGCGTATCAGAATTAAACGATTCATCTAAAAAGATCGCTAAACGCTTTAGCAGCAATCATTTAAGCCGTACGGGTCTTATTTCTTCAATAGCTGCGACGGCATTTGCAAGACGCAAGCGTCGCAGAGGTGAAAATTAATAAAGGAGGAATTCACCATGAAAAAATTCGCAAGTTTCTTATTAGGTGCCGTTGCAGGATGTGCAGCAGGTTTTCTCGCAGGTTCACTTCTTGTTAGTGATGAACAAGTTGATGACGTTAAGAACAAGATTAAAGATAATGACAAGCTTCAAGATTTGAAGAAGAAGTATGACAATGGTACTGAAATCGTTAAGAATCAATTAGCATCATTCCCTAAGAATGTTGAAGATGATTCAGAATTGAAGGATTTTGACGACATCGTAATCGATGACTCAAATAAAGATGACGATGACAGTGAAAATGCTGAAGAGTCAGTTAACGATTTGAACAATGCTGAAAAAGATGATACTGATGCAGCATCTACTTCAGAAAAACCACAAGCTTAATTAAAGTCAAAAAGAAAAGGAGCTGGTCGTGATGATCAGCTCCTTTTTTATGACAAAATTAGTCTTTAAGTGGCAAAACTTTTAAGTCCTTGTCAGTGTGAGTAAAGGTTTCAAAGCCGTCCTTAGTAACGACACCACAATCTTCAATTCTGACACCAGCAAAGCCAGGGATGTAGATACCTGGTTCAATGGAGAAGCACATTCCTTCTTCAAGAACTAAGTCGTTACCTTGTACGATTGATGGATATTCATGAACGTTTTTACCAATGCCGTGACCTAGGCGGTGAATGAAGTATTCACCATAGCCAGCCTTAGTAATGATGTCACGAGCCACGCTATCTAATTCTTCAGCGGTGATTCCTGGCTTAGCAGCTTCGATTGCGGCTTGTTGAGCTTCACGATCAACTTCATAAATTTCGCGTTGCTTAGCAGTAGGTTCACCGTAAGCAACAGTTCGACTAGAATCTGATGCGTAACCATCGTGCATGGTACCTAAGTCGAATAAAACTAATTCATTTGGTTGAACAGTGTTCATAGTTGGACCAAGGTGAGGATTAGCGGCGTTTTTACCAGCTTGTACGATGGTTTCAAAACTTTCATGCATAACACCTTTTTGAATTTTTAGTTGGTAATCAATTTGACCAGCGATGCTTCTTTCGGTGACGCCAGTTCTAATTGCGTCAAAGCCAATCTTAAAAGCGAAGTCTGCTTCTGCACCAGCGCCTTGCAACTTCTTGATTTCTTCAGGTGTCTTGTAAAGACGAAGTTTTTCAATAAAAGGTGAAACATCGTTAGTGAAACTAGCGTTAGGAAATTCACCACGTAAGAGCTGGTAGTGGGCAACAGACAAATCATCTTTTTCAATTGCCCAATTATGGGTATCGTGAGTTCTCTTTTTGACATTATCTGCGATGATGCTCCAAGGATTCTCAGAATCAAGATAGCCGATAACATCGCCATCCCATGCAGATGCTTTTGCTTCTTCTACGTTTAAAGCCGGGCAGAAAATAAATGGTTCTGCATCCTTTAAAACAATTAAAGCAAAGATTCTCTCATGTGGTTCCATTGAGTAACCAGTAAAGTAGGAAATGGTGATTGGATTAGAAATGTAAGCAAGATCATTATTGGAGTCTTGCAACCATTGTTGTAATTTATCTAAGTTCATATTGTCCTCTTTTCTTGCAAATTATGTTGACTGTAGTATATCATGATTTCTTAATGAAAAAATGAAAGAAAATCTGTAAACGTTTGCATTTTATGCAGCATCGTGATATCTTTAAGTGAAGAATTTTTTGGAAGGACTGAGAGATAAGAGATGCATAAACAAGAAGTTACAATCTATGACGTCGCTCGAGAAGCTAAGGTTTCAATGGCTACGGTTTCTCGTGTTGTGAATGGTAATAGTAATGTTAGAAAAGAGACACGTGACCGTGTTCTCGAAGTTATTAAAAGACTGCACTATCAACCAAACGCTGTAGCTCAAGGTTTAGCTTCTAAGCGGACTACTACAGTAGGGTTAATTGTCCCAGATTTAACTAATTTATACTTTGCAGAATTATCTAAGGGTATTGATGATATTGCACTTTTATATAAATACAACATCATTATTACTAGTATTGAAAACCGCTTGATGAAGGAAGACCAAGTTATTCAAAGTTTGCTGAATAAGCAAGTTGACGGTGTAATTTATATGTCTAACCGTTTATCAGATGAAGCAGCTGATGCCTTTAAGCGGACTGATACTCCTGTGGTTTTAGCAGGTACTAAAGATAATCGTGATGATTTTGCTTCTGTCACAATTGACTATAAGAAGGCTGATACTGAAGCATTAAATTTGATGTACCATGATGGTAAGAAGCATTTGGGAATCGTAGTTGGTGATCAAGATGCTGTAGTTAACAGCGAAAACAGAATCCCTGCTTATGAAGAATTCATGGAAGAAAATGATTTGGGCACTCCTCGAATCTATACTGATATTAAAGACTATTCAGATGGTTATAATTTATACCCACAATTAGTTAAAGATGGCGTTGATGGTGTAATTGTTACTCGCGATATTTCATCAGTTGGTATTTTGAATTCTGCGATGGATGCAGGTAAGAAAGTGCCAGAAGATTTGGAAATCGTGACCGCCAGTGCTACGCAGTTAGCTTCTGTTGTTCGTCCAGCTTTGACTACGATTAAGCAGCCACTTTATGATATGGGTGCCGTAGCAATGAGAATGTTGACTAAGTTGATGAACAATGAAGAAGTAGATGATACTCATATTGTTTTGCCATATGAATTAGTTAAAAAGCAAAGTACTTTAAATCAATAATTAAGTGAAGCAAAAAAGACCAGTTTACTGGTCTTTTTGTTTTAGTAGATAATTTTGTTAATCTGTTGAAGCTTTTGTGTAAAAGTGGTTGGCGCAATTGCTTGATTAGGATTATAGGGCAAAAGCACGAGATTAGTGTACTGACTGACCCGTGGTAAAGACTGATAATCTCTGAAATCGTCTTGACTAAAGAAGCCATAGAACAAGATATCTTTTGCCTTAACCCAACCTAGTTTGGTATAAATCCACATGTTTTTAGGACTACCATTAAAATTTTGAATTTTTAATAATTGATTTGCGGGTAATTTTTGCTGCGTTTTGGCTTGGTTATCAGGATAACGATAAATTGTAACTTTTTGGTTAGGTTTAGCGATAATTTTCTTATTTTGATAAGGAGCAATATCTCGCTTTGTTAAGTCAAAATTAACGAATTCTGCCGAAATAAAAGTTTTTTCAGCAATTTGATAAAATAAGCGATCATCTACACGGACGCCATAAGTGACATTGACTTTTTGACCTGGTTGCACGTACTTCTTTTCTTTGATGCGAACATACGGATTCATCATTGTAGCGGCTTTAGTTTTACCAAAATAAATTCCAGTTCTATTAATAGCGTACTTTTTAGTGCCACTTTTGGCTAATTTATATTTAAAACCAGTAGCGGGATAGTTGGTAACCACGCCATCAACATTCCGATTAATTAGCCAATGCCATAGGGCAGGCGATTCGTCCATTTCGGCCCAGACAAACAGTTGCTTATGTAATTTGTGAAGCCAGTGAATTAAAAAGGGATGCTCTTGCACAATATCAGAAGAAGCATTGATAGCATTAACTTGAGGTAAATTACTGAAATTAATGCGTTTCAGGCTGCCAACGATCAAAATTAGATAAGCTTCAGGCATAATTTTTCTAAAGTGAAAGAGACTAGCAGCGGAAAATGAATGAATCATGATTCTTTTCTGCATATGGTATTTTTTAACTATTTGTGCGCTTCTATCCTCTAACTCATAGGACGGATTTAATCCATGATCAATTTTAGTCTCTAAGACAAATTTAGTGTTTGGTTTATTTTGATAATGCTTAAAAAGCTCACTGAGTGACATAACGTGTTCGCCATTGTCATATTGCAGTTGTTTAAGTGCTGTAAAATTATTTTGTGATACAATTGCATGTGTATGAGTAACTCGGAAGAGGTCATCATCATGTGCAATGACCGGAACTCCATCCTTTGAGAGCTGGAGATCGAGTTCAACGTAATCAGCACCAGAATTAAAGGCGGAATCGTCAGCCTGAATTGTTTCTTCAGGATATTTGATGGGATCACCACGGTGCCCTACAACTGTAAAACCACTATTTATGAAAAAGACTAAGCTAAAAAAAAGAACCCAAACGAGTCGGCTTTTAAATTTCATGTGTACACCTCTATCGCATACTTAACAATAGCATGGTTACACATTTTTTTCTATTTATAGTACTATTCTTTTATCAGTAATCGGTATGATTGAAATCTAAAGGATGAGATTTAATGGAACAATTGGACTTAATTGAAGAAGTTACCAGAAATGATGGCAGTCGATATTATGAAATCTCTAATATTGACCAAAATGGAATTGCAGAATTAGCTGCAGATCATGGCTTAATTAAAAAAGTCAAAATACTGCAGCTGAATATTCCTCGAACTAAGGCACTGATTGCTTATGAAAAATATATCAATGATACTTATGACTTGCAGACTTTGACTAATGAAAGTGATTGGAAAAATCCAAAATGGGTAGAATGGGATAAACCCAAGGGAAAAATTTTAGACGCATATAATATGATCTTAAAAGCCAATCGAATTGGTTAGAAAGTGGCATAAAAAATGGAACAACTGCGAATTTTACATACCAATGATCTTCATTCACATTTTGAACATTTCCCTAAAATCGGACGTTACTTGAAAAAAGCGCAGGTTGATCAATCGGTTGATGATATCTACACTTTCGATGCAGGAGACTTTATGGATCGGTCTCATCCTTTAACTGATGCTACGGAAGGTCAAGCCAACATCAAATTGATGAATGGGTTTAACTATGATGCAATTACGATTGGCAATAATGAGGGAATTTCTAATCCACATTGGGTATTGGAACATTTATTTGATCATGCGGACTTTCCGACAGTTTTAGCAAATTTGCGTGAAGAAGATGAATCAATGCCTAAATGGGCAGTCGGCCATATGTTTTTAACTACTAAGAAAAAGACGCGAATTGCTTTAATTGGCCTGACTGCAGCTTATCCAATGACTTATGGTCCTAATCATTGGCATGTCAAGATGTTAGGTGACAGTATGGATCACGAATTAGCTCAAATTGAAGGCAAGTATGATGTCTTAATTTTATTGACTCATGTTGGATTAAAAATGGATCGCTGGTTAGCTAAACATTATCCTCAAATTAATTTAATTGTAGGAGGCCACAGCCATGATCTGATTGAACATGGTGAAAAAGTGGGGCATACTTGGATTACGCAAACAGGTAAATGGGGAAACTATGTGGGTGATATTCATCTAGAACTTGAAGATCATCACGTGATTAAGGTAGTACCTCGCACTATTTCTACTGCTTCGATGCCAGAAGAACCGGAAGATAAGGCAGTAATTCAGGGCTACTATGATGAAGGTAAGCGACTTTTATCAGAACGAAAAGTGGCTAATTTACCTGAAAAATTTGCGGATGATAAAGTAGCAGCCGTTCAAGTTTCTCTTGATGCGATTGCTGATTTTGCTAAAACAGATTTAGCCATTTTAAGCTCAGGCCTATTCTTGACCCCGTTTAAGAGTGGAATAATTACTCAATATGATTTACAAAATGCCTTACCGCATCCAATGCACGTTGTTCGTTCAACCTTGAAAGGTTATGATTTGTGGCGACTAGTGATGGAAATTGAAAAGAATCGGCATTACCTAGACCATTTTCCACTGCAAGGGATGAGTTTTCGAGGAAAAATTTTTGGTCAGATGTATTACAAAGGGATCAAGGTTGATATGCGTAGACGTGTAGTTTACGTCAATGGGCATGAAATTGATCCACAAAAAGAATATAAAATTGCCTGTTTGGATCATTATGTCTTAGTTCCATTTTTCCCAACTTTGGCTATTGTCGGTGAAAATGAGTTTTTATTCCCACAATTTTTACGTGAAGTTGTTGGTAAATATTTGGCTGAAAAATATCCTTTAACAGCGAGAAGTGAAAAAGATGACTGAAGAAAATAAATTTGAACAAGAACAGCCAATTAGACACCCACTTGCTGACGTGGTGCAAGATGGTAAGAGCATTAAGATTGGTGCGCAGCTTTATAGCATCATTGTCAATGAGCGAGACGCACTTGATTTAGAATCTTTGCGTAAAAAATATGATCCTTATCTTGACCAGTATGATTATCTGGTGGGGGACGTTTCTAGTGAACATTTACGCTTGAAAGGCTTTTATAAAGACGGTGCTAGAACCGCAATTGATAAAAAAGAAATGGCGATCGTGGATTATTTAACGGAATATTGTAATCCCGGCGGACCTTATTTTATCTTGGAATTAACGCATCCAGTACATTATTATCAGCATCAACGTACTAAAATACGGCGATCACGTGAACGACGCGAGCGCGATTTTGGTAAAAATGAGCGTTATCATGCACGACGTCGAAATTATCGGAAGAATAAAAATGAAAATAATCCGTTTAAGAAGCGGCGTGTTCATCAAACTAAATTTAAGAAAAAACAATCAATTGCAGTGAAAAAAGAATTTGGACGGCATCATTCATTTATTATTAAAAAGAGAAAGGGAAACTAGTGAAAGATTACCGGGTATTTTTAATTGACTTAGATGGAACTGTTTATCGTGGTAAGGAAACAGTTGAATCAGGAGTAAGATTTGTTCATCGTTTAGTTCAAGCAGGGAAAGACTATTTGTTTTTAACCAACAATACGACCAGAACACCGCAAATGGTAGTTGATAAACTAAAGGGACACGGTATCGAAACTGATACGGACCATGTTTATACGCCAAGTATGGCCACAGCTAGCTATATTTTACAAAGAGAACACAAGGAAAAGATCGGCTTGTATATTATTGGGCAGATTGGTCTCTGGCGTGAATTATTGCAACATCCAGAGTTTGAGCTTAATGAAGAAAATCCCGATTATGTAATTGTCGGTATGGATACAGATCTGACTTATCATAAAGTACGAGTAGCTTCACGGGCGATTAGACGTGGAGCCACTTTTATTGGGACTAATGCCGATATGAATTTACCAGCAGAGGATGAGCTAATTCCAGGCAATGGTTCACAATGTGCATTCGTTGCTGCAGCAAGTGGAGTAGAGCCACTGTATATTGGTAAGCCTGAATCAATTATTGTAAAAATGGCTTTGGATAAAGTTGGCTATAGCAAAGATGAGGCACTTTTGGTAGGTGATAATTACGATACCGATATTAAAGCTGGCTTTAATAGTGGAGTAGATCAGTTGTTGACTTTGACAGGTGTGACGACCAAAGTGGATATTGCAGATAAACGTCAACCAACAATTTTAGTTAATAACCTAGATGAATTTGAATTATGATTACTAAAAACAATATTTTTTCGCTGATTTATCATTTTTTGTTTGCTGTTTCTAGCAGTGTAATTGGGGCAATTGTGGCTAGTTGGCCATTATTGTTTATTTTTATGATCGTACAAAAGACATATGAGACGGTTCACATGTCTTTGTTTAAGGTAATGCATAATTATAACCAGCTGATGTTTTATTTGCTCTGGCCCTTTAAAAAGCAGCTTAAAATGGATAATTTCCCTACATCTGCTAATGCGGCAGAACATTTTGCGGAATGTAAGCATTTATTTATTCTGACTCTATTAGTTTTTATTATCTGCATCATAGTGCACTTTGTTTTTAAACGACAAAAGAAAAAGCTACTGCTTAATTTGGATAAATCAGTAGCCCTTATTTTGCTATTATTGCCAATTATTATTTTTCCATTTGCAGTAACCAATTTCGACAGTTTCTTTGTGATTTTTCACCATATTTTGTTTAACAATAGTGATTGGCTGTTTGATCCTAATACTGACCCAATTATCAATGTGCTAACGGAAGGCTTCTTTGCTTCTTGTTTTGCCGTTGCTGGGGTTATTTATGAATTATATTTTGCTGAAAAATTATTACGTAAGTAAAAAAGAGTTCCTTAGTGGAACTCTTTTTTGAGTGATATTTTTTTCTTGATTGCGACAATTGCGATTGGCACAACTGATACTAAAATGATAGCAATTACGATCATTGAAAAATGGTCCTTTACAAATGGAATATTGCCAAAGAAGAAACCGATGATTGTGAACAATCCTGTCCAAAGCAAGCCACCCAAGATGTTGTAGGTGATAAATTTACCATAATGCATCTTACTGCCGCCGGAAATGAATGGGACAAAAGTACGAATAAATGGTATAAATCTACCTATAACGATCGTAATTGGTCCGTGGCGCTCAAAGAACTTTTCAGCGGCCAACCGATTATTTTGATTAATTAATTTATTGAACCAGCTATGTTTTTCACCAGCTCTAGTTGACCAGGCACCAATTTCATAGTTGATACTGTCACCGATTATGGCGGCGAATGCTACTATAAGATAAACTAGCCAAATATTTAAGCCATACTTAGGATTAGCAGCCATTGCACTCGCAGCAAAAATCAACGAATCGCCTGGAAGAAATGGAAAAACGACTAAGCCTGTTTCAATAAAAATGATAGCGAATAAGATTAAATAGGACCAACCACCGAATTGGTTAACAATCGTGATTAAATGGTCATCAATGTGCAAAATAAAATCGATTAAACTCATCTGGAACTCCTAAAAACTAGTTGAATGAATTGTCAAAGTTTTTTCAGGGAAAAGATCACGCATAATCGCGGTGATTGCAATCTGGGCTTCGCCAAAACCGAGAGCGATTAAAGGGACGCGTCCAGGATAGGTAACAACATCGCCAGCTGCATAAACACTGGCGATATTAGTTTGCATTGTTGAATTCACCTTAATTTGTGCGCCAGCTAAATCGATTCCCCATTTTTTGACAAAGTGATTATTAGCTTTAAAGCCATATGCAACGACTGCTTGGTCTAACTTGATATTAGTTAAACTATCTTTTCCCATTTCTTTTAAATTAACGTTCAGTTGATTATCAACCAAATTGATTTGTTTAGGAAGATAGGGAGTTAAAATTTCAACATTTTTTAAAGACTTAAGTTTTTTGACATTAGATTCAAGACCGCGAAATTGATTACGGCGATGAATGATTTTGACATTGGCATAATTAGCTAATTCTAGTGCCAGGTCTAATGCTGAATCGCCGCCACCAAAGACGCCAACTGTTTGTCCGACAAATTTTTGGGGATCTTTAATAAAGTAATGAATCCTTTTTTGAGTATCATCATCCATAGATAATGGTAAAGCTTTAGGTTTAAAGGCACCGGCGCCAGTGGTAATCAATATGCTGCGGGATGCAACTATATCATCGATAATAAAGCCGTCTTTTTGTTTAGTGACATTTTCAACTTTATGGTTAGTAAAAATAGTTGTATCCGTTAAATTATGTCGTAAATTGTCGATTAGTTCAGTTCCTGTAATAGAGTCGTAAGCAGGAATATCTTTGATTTTCTTAAAAGGATAAAGCATTTGTGGCTGTCCGCCTGTTTCAGATAATGAATCAAACAGTACGGTCTTGAGTCCATGAAGATGGGCAAATCGCGCGGCAAATAGGCCAACAGGTCCGCCACCGATAATAGTTAAATCAAATTTTTTAATTTTAATGACCTCCTCAAAGTAGTGATGTATCAACTTTAACATGAATTTTGTAAATATTCATTTAAAAATAAGCTTGTCAAAAAATGAATTTTAAGGTATATTATTGAAGTCGCCTTTTTAAGAGCGAGCATAATTCTTTATTAAAAAAATACTTGCAATTAATATTCAAGTATTATATATTAATAAAGTCGCTTCGAG
>NZ_PCYU01000026.1:0-3840 GCF_002553775.1 Lactobacillus sp. UMNPBX16 | reverse complement strand
GTTAATTATTTCTTACTATACCCTAATGACCTTTTTTGATCTATCAGCTGACGTCAACTTTCATCTGGTAAAAAGCCGTGTTCGACAATCAATAACTGGCGTGCCATCGTCTCAACCACGGACTGCAGATCTTCAAACTTGCGATAATGGCCACTGGCAATGAGTCTGGTGGTGACCGCCGTTTGTTGGGCGATTAAGGCAGAAACGACACCGAAAACGTCATCGACTGACAGGCCCTCACGACGAGGCAGCTGTTCAATTTTCTCGCGAAAAATGCGATCGATTTCAGCGGATATGGCAGTTGTTTCTTGCTGCACTTGTTGTCGCAACGGTTCGGGAAAATGCGGTAAATCAGCATAGGCTTGCATTATCAAGCGGTATTCAGCTGGGAATTTGAATTGTAGTTTCAACTCATACTTAACTGCAGTGGTCATCATGGCAGCCAAGCCAGGGGCATTCTGCCACTTTTTAGGGTCCATGTGATCATAAATTCGATGATAGGCATATTTGAAAGCGTCAAGATACAGCGCTTGTTTATTGCCAAAATAATGGAAGAGCAAGCCCTTAGATACTTGTGCTTGGTTGACAATCTGATCGGTTTTGCTCTTGATGAAGCCTTGCTGGCCGAAAATTTCCGTCGCTGTTTTGAGGATTCGGGTGACCTTTTCAGGATCTGTCACAACATTTTTCATAGGCTCAAATCCTGACGGCGATAACCAGCAATGCCAAGAATAAATAATACTATAGCGCTAACAACCATCACGATTAGCCATGTTTGATCAACGTTTTCAACCGGTACATTGGCAATCCAGCCAAAAGGTGTGAAGTTGCCTGCGTGTTTTGGCAAATCAAACAATCCCCGGAAAATTTGAACGATCAGACCGGCTCCCATATACAGCCAGAATAGACTGCTTAAGCGTGGCCACAGACCGACTAGTGCGATGCCAAGGGCGATAAACGATATCACAGCCGGAACGCTAGCCACGAATAGGCGACCGAGGTACTTGAGCGGCAACGGGTGACTGAGAACAGTGTTCCCAGTGAAGAACAAGGCCAGCAGCCCAGCAGAAAGGACGAACACGCCTGCCAGCAGACCAAAGCAATAGTAGCTGACACTGATCGTGGTTCGCGTTGGCTTTTCGGCATGAATGACGCTCAAGTAACCAAGGTTGTCATCGCGTTTGAGTCGGAATGCCACTTGGACGCCAGCAGTCACGGCTAATGCGACGAAAATGCCGAGATACATGCCTAAGAATGACAGGACCATGGTCTGATTGGCAGCGTTGATTTGGCCAACATCTAGTATTTTACGATAAAGCGGATTCGTTTTAAGAATGTCGCCAACGCTGCCGAGCACACTACCCATGACGCCGCCAAACACCACGGCGCCGATTAACCACCCAGCAAATAATCTGCGCTCAGTTCGCCACAGTAAGGCAGGGATCGAGCGAAGCCAGCCGGCAGCTTTGGCTCGGCCGGTGCGTTCAGCAATAATCCCGGCGCCCAGATCGCGGTTGCGGGCAATCATGGTGGCGCTGGCCGCAAGCAGAATGCTGACCAGTAAGGCCAAACCTAAAGCCCAGACGTTGTTATCAGTATAGAAGTTTGCTTTTTCGAACCAACCAATTGGTGATAACCACGTCAGATTTTGATGCTGGATATCGGTGACCAGCCGAACCAAATAAGCGGCAGTCAGCACCATGTAGCTCAACATATTGGCTGTACGTGTGTTATTGGTTAGTTGCGCGAATAGCAACGCAATGGCTCCGAATAGCAAGTTGGCGATCACCATCCCCAGTGAAAACAGGAAGTCACCGTACAAGTCAGTACCACCCATGTTGACAGCGGCCAACGAGACAAAATAGAGGATACCCATTATGGCACTGTCGATGAGAAGCTCAAGCGAAGCGGCGGTGATGGCAGCCGTTCGCCCAACATTGCGAGCGCGAACCGTTTCGAGCAAGCCACTTTCTTCTTGACCGCGGGTGTTGCGAATCATCAGCGGCATAACCCATAAGGCCTGCAAAATAATCATGAAGACGACCATCACACCAGCAAACACAATCGCTGTGTTATACGTGTCCACCTTTGGCATCGCGCCAAACATTGCCGCCATGCCCGGCGCTTGCAGCATTTTGACAATCTCTTTAGAGCCCGAGGCCCCGCCTGCAAAGTCTGCTTCCAATTTGCCAGCACCACTGGCAATCATCATGATCAAAATGACAAGCCAGATGAGTGAAAATTTTAGATTTTGTTTGAGGTTTGCCCGAAGCAGATAACCTGCGTTCCGATTACTGTGCCGCATGAGTCTCACCTTGCTTTCCATAATAACGCAGGAATAATTCTTCCAGCGTTGGCGGCGTTGATTGCATGTCGACCACGGTGTTGGCGGCCAGTGTGGTCATGATGGTGCCAAGCGCGTCTCGATCAGCGGTGAAAACCGCCTTGGTGTGCTCGGAATCGCGATAAGTGAGGTCGTGAACGCCAGCTTGCTTTGCCAAAGCAGTCATTGGGGTAGCGGTGGTGACTTCAATTTTGATCCGCGATAGATGCCGTAATTGATCAAGATTGCTGCTCTCAATCACACTACCATCACGGATGATAACAATTGAATCACACATTCGCTCGACTTCGGACAAAATGTGGCTTGATAGCAGCACACTTTTACCGGCTCTTTTCAGTTTTAAAACTTCTTGCTGGAAAATCTGTTCATTTAATGGATCAAGCCCAGAAGTGGGTTCATCAAAAATATACAAATCGGCATCTTGCGACAACGCAGCAATTAACGCTACTTTTTGACGATTGCCTTTTGAATAGGTACGAGCTTTTTTCTTCGGATCAAATTCAAAGGCCTTGATTAGTTCATCGGTCTTTTGATTATGCTGGCGGCCATTTAAACGTAGCAATAGGTCGATAATTTCGCCGCCAGAAAGATTTGGCCATAAATAAACGTCCCCAGGAATATAGGCGATGCGTGGATGAATCGCCGCATCATCCCGCCAGGCATCTTTGCCGAAGACGGTCACTGAGCCGCCACTCTTTTTTAATAAGCCTAAAATAACTCGAATGGTCGTGGATTTGCCGGCCCCACTAGGTCCTAGAAAACCCAGAACCTGACCGGGTGCCAACGTGAAACTGACATCTTTTAATGCGGCAAACTTGCCAAAGTTTTTTTGAAGATGGTCAAGTTCGATAATAGCTGTTGTCATTTTTGTAATCCTCCTTAAGGTCAAACTTGAAACACGTTTTAATATGTCGATATCTGATCAACCTCTACAGTATAGTCGCGATTGACTGACGAGTCAACGAATTATTGACTCGTCAGTCAATTTTTTTGTGACGCCGGATTTACAATGTAAGTGCAACACCTAAATAACTAGACCAAAAAGGCCATGAAGCCTTAAACTTATAAGTGACAAAACCAATAAGTTAGGACGGACTTCATGACCCAATCTAAAGATACCATCAAAAAATCTTAGAAACTGTTTAGTATCTTTTGAGAAGTAACCTGATAAAAGCTAACGAAACCATCATGAGACTAGTGTTGAGCTTACGCTCACAGTTACGCCATAAACGATGATAATTTCCCAACCAACTAAATGAACGTTCAATGAGCCACCGTTGGGGGATAACCGAAAATTGGTGTAACTCATTTCATTTAACGACGATTACCTTGGCTGAGGTTAAACTGCTAATCTCATTGGCAAAATTTTGGCCGGTATAACCACTATCAACCATCATGGTTCGAACCAATTTAAACTGCTCTAAATTAAGGGTGACGAGTGCAATCGCCCCGTCACGATCAGTGATGTTAGCCCGGGTAATGTTAGAAAATATTGG
>NZ_PCYU01000025.1:0-1490 GCF_002553775.1 Lactobacillus sp. UMNPBX16 | reverse complement strand
GGTTCAGTATAAATTCTTGTGTAAATAGAAATTAGATAACAAAAAAAGAAGGGTTGTCCCTTACAATGTTAATAACGACAAAAACATGGGGAGCCCTTCTTACTATGAATTATACAGAACTGTCAGTTACTACTCAAGATGTTATGCCTAACAAAGGTGTCTTATCCTTTAATTCTGGTCTTACCGACTTTATTCAAGTTGGCGAGCCAATTCAAAATGAAGGTGGATTAACCTTTGTAGGAAAGCTAGATGAGCGTGGTGATACCTTCTGTCCTAATTGCTCAAGAAAACTAGTTAAAAATGGGTCTTTAGAATCTACCCTTAAGCACGTCGCTATTGGTGGAGTACACACCAATATCAGAGTGTCCTATGCACGTTTTCGTTGTCTTAACATTGATTGCCAATTCAACACTAGAAGCCAGTCTATCCCTTTTAAAGCTGATGGTTATCGCATCACCAAACCTTTAAAAGAATACACTGAGAAACTGTTAAGCTATGGCCTTACTCTAAAGGCAGTGGCTTGGCTTACTGGCTTGGACAAGATGACTGTAAAGTCAATTCACAAGTCTCTTCTACTGTCTAAATTTACAACTGATGGCAAGACACTCATAAAACCTGAAAGGCAGGCAAAATACTTAGCCATTGATGAGTTTAAGCTCCACGATGGCCATAAGTACGCCACCGCAATCATAGACTGGGAAACAGGGTATATTCTCTACTTAGCCCATGGCAAGAAGAAAGCCGTTGTTTTCGAGTTTATGGATCATGTTGGCGATGAGTGGATGTCAAAAGTTGAGGCGGTGGCTTGCGACATGAATTCAGACTTCGAAGAAGCTTTTAAAGGGCGCTATCCCAAGCTAGACATCGTCTATGATCGCTTCCACATTATCAAGAATTTCAACGATAAAGTGGTTTCTGAGATCAGAAAGGATGAACAAAGACGGCTGGCTGAAGAAGGCTCTCCAGAGGCTGCTAAGTTGCTTAAGAACTCACGTTACATCTTGATGTCTAAGAGGTCCACATTAGTTCAGAAGGACGAGGATGCCCGTCAAGGCAAGCTAGTGTCTACTGCTGGTGAAATATTCAATACACCAGAAATAAAGGCTTATGGCGGTAATGAAGCATGGTATGACGAGCTGTTGGAAGAAAACAAGCTCTTCTTCACAATAGACCTCGTCAAAGACTTGCTAGACCAGGCATACAACTCACATGACGAGGTGGAAATGTGCGTTAGACTTGAAGGGATCATAGACATCTGCAAGGCAACTGAGAATAGCCACTTTATTTGGTTTGCGCGTCTCTTAAATAACCATTTGAGAGGGATCTACACGTTCGCCAAATACGGGATATCAACTGGCAAACTTGAGGGTATCAACAATAAGATCAAGACTGAGAGACGTAAGGGTTATGGGTATCCAGATGATGAATACTTCTTTCTGCGATTAATGGAAATATACCGAAAGGCATCCTAAATCTCACAGCCGTTTACA
>NZ_PCYU01000024.1:0-1845 GCF_002553775.1 Lactobacillus sp. UMNPBX16 | reverse complement strand
GTACGGTTATCCAGTTAGGCAGAAATATACATACTAGTGGGCATGCAACTGGTCGTGATCTGCAACTTTTGATTACAACCTTGAAGCCAAAATTCTTAATTCCAGTAATTGGTGAATATCGTTTACTTGAAGTAGTACGTGATTTGGCTATTAAAGCTGGAATGAATCCTAAAGATATATATATTACCAAGAATGGTGACTGTCTTGAATATGACTTTAAGCAGAAGCGTTTCTTCTTAACTGACCCAGTACCAGGTGAAGATACCATGATCGACGGTTCTGGTGTTGGTGATGTTGGTAATATTGTGCTACGTGATCGTGAGGTCCTATCAGATGACGGAATCTTTATTGCGGTTGTTACAATTGACCGTAAGAAGAAAAAGATTATTGCAGAGCCAAAAGTCACTAGTCGTGGTTTCGTCTATATCAAGGCTAATCGCCAGTTGATGAGTGATTCAATTGATGTAATTAAAAAAGCAATTCAGGCCAATTTTGAACACAAAAAGTTTGATTGGACTGAATTGAAGCAAGATATCCGCGGTGATTTGGAGAAGTTTTTATACAAGAAAACTAACCGTCGTCCAGTGATCTTGCCCGTGGTCATGGAAGTAAATCAAAACCGTCATCGTGCTATGCAGAAACGCAATGAAAAAGCACAAAATGACAATAAGAACCATGCCAAAGACGAAAATAAAAAAACAAAAATAAATAAGAAAAAAGAAAGTAATAAGAAAGACTAAAAATGACATCAGTAAGCCAACAAAATTTATTGAAACTTGCTGAAGAAGATGAGCGTAAGGGAGATCTCGAAGCAGCTATTCAAAATCTAGAAGAAGCATTACGTGGAGAGCATTCATTGGACGTTATTTTGAAACTCTGCAAACTCTATTGCGCTAATAAACAAGAAGATCAGGCATATGCTTTAATTAAAGAGGAGCCTGATCTTTTTTCTGATCAGCGAGTATTTAAAAGTTACTGTCAAATTCTAGCTAAAAATAATTTTTTTATTGAAGCTCTACAACTAAAAAATCTTGTTGGAGTGGACTTATCAGAAAAGGTAAAACCAGCTTCTGAAGAAAAACAGCGGCAGATTATGCAAAACTTTAAACAACGAGAACAGGTTACTCAGTTGGATTATGAAAGTTTACATAAGTTAAACCTGCCTAATTTTAAAGCTTTTGCACGAAGCGTCTTATTAGATCCAACGCCAGATTTTGCTGTTAGGTTGTCACTTTGTGAAGATCTAGTTCGCTTGGGACTTGAAGAAAAGTTTGAAATTTGGGTAATAGGCCAGATGGAGAGCTTTATTCCGGCGAATACACTGCTTCTAGAAAAAGAACCTAAGTACCGTGAAATTATTTCTAGCATTGGAAGCAAATTTCACAATAGTCCAAGTCAGTTGCCATTAATGCTGGGAGAAGTGAATTTGGTATTAGGCAGTCTTTACCCTAAAATTAACCAATATATTGATGAGCTTGACAGTTTTGCTAGTGATTTAGTTTCATTTTTACAAAGAAAAGATGGCCGTAGTCATCAAAAATTACTAGAAAAAATATATAAATACTTACTGCAATAAAAAATAAGTAAAAAAGGTTTACATTTTCAAACTATTTAGTATAATTAGCAAAGGATATTTTCGTTAGGCAATTTCGCTTAAGCTTTTTTACTAGGCATTTGCCGAAGAAAGTAGTACAATATTCAACAGAGAATTATCCGTTAACTTATCTCAACGGACTTCTTGCAAATTTACAGGAGGGTCATTTTAATGGCAGAAAAAGAACATTACGTTAGAACTAAGCCACACGTAAACATTGGTACTATCGGTCACGTTGACCACGGTAAGAC
>NZ_PCYU01000023.1:0-3391 GCF_002553775.1 Lactobacillus sp. UMNPBX16 | reverse complement strand
AAAGTTGCAGATCACGACCAGTTGCATGCCCACTAGTATGTATATTTCTGCCTAACTGGATAACCGTACCGCCAGCCTTATATACCAAATCACTGGTTTCAGCTACCATCGTTTCAACCGCATGTGACGGAGTAGTTGCAATAAAGACCAAATCGCCCTTATGAATCGTAATCATACTATGACGCTTCTTAGCCATTTTTTGTAATGAGTTAAGTGGTTCACCCATACGCCCAGTCTCTAATATAACTGTCTGCTCATCTGGCACAGTCTTCAGATCCTTAACTCGCATCAACAAGCCTTCAGGCACATCTAAATAGCCTAATTTCATTGAAGTTCTAACAATCTTAGCTAGATCGCGGCCAGTTAATAAGACGCGTTTCCCTGTTGCTGCTGCAGCATTTAAAACTTCTTGAACACGATTCAAGTTAGAGGCTTTAGCAGCTACGATAATTCTGCCTTTAGCATTTCTGAAGACATTAGTCACAAATTTACCAATATCTTGTTCAGATGCATTAGGGAAAGATGCTTCTGCATTAGATGAATCACTTAAAAGCGCTAAAACGCCCTTTTGTTCAATTTCAGCTAAGCGATCCATATCAGTCCGATAATTTAACGCAGCTGTTGGATCAAATTTAAAGTCACCAGTATAAACAATTTCACCTGCTGGTGTATGTACATCTATTCCAAGTGAATCAGGAATTGAGTGTGTCGTATGGAAGAATGAAATACTTGCATTCTTAAAATCAATTTCAGTATCTGCATCGATTACGTGGAACAAACTATTCTTACGGCGTTTGTTTTCGCGTTGTACTTCAATTTTAGCAAGTTCGATACTCAATTGTGAACCAAATACTGGAATATCGTATTTACGCAAAATGTATGGCAATGCACCAATTGAATCAGCATGCCCATGTGTTAAAAAGATACCTGCTACTCGATCTCCGTATTGTTCAAAGAAATCAAGGTCAGGAATTACTACATCGATACCAAATAAAGAACTATCAGGGTACTTTAATCCGGCATCAAGAACAAAAATTTCATCATTAACTTGAACAGCAAACATGTCTTTACCCTGTTCACGCACACCGCTCAAGATCATAATTTTGATTTGATCAGCCATTATATTTCCTTTTCTATCTAATTTTTAATTCTTATGGATCTATCGATCTCAACGTAAAAATAATCTGTTTCAATTTTAGCATAAAGAATAAAATTATGACAGAGACAAAAAAAGCCAGCCTTTTCGGCTAGCTTCATTATTCAATATTATGTAAAAATTAACGACGAAGACCTAACTTCTTGATCAATTCACGGTAACGGTTAATGTCGTTGTTTTCAAGGTAACGAAGCAAGTTACGACGGTGACCGATCTTCTTAAGCAAACCAACGTATGAGTGGTGGTCATGCTTGTGACTCTTCATGTGATCAGTCAAGTTGTTGATATCAGCAGTCAAAAGAGCAACTTGAACTTCAACAGAACCAGTGTCACCTTCGTGAGTTGCGTATTCCTTCATAATCTTTTCTTTTTCAGTCTTTGAAATTGCCATAGTTAAATTCACCTTTCATTAAATAATTGCCGTTAACAACGTTTATCGTCGGCGTGAACAAATAAACAGCGTTAGCGGTTCACAACAGTCATAATCATACACAATATTTTTTAAAAAAGCAAGCGGAAATTACCTTGCATCCGTGATATTTCTTAAGTATAATGGATGAAGTAAATTTCTAAATCATTGGAGGTGAATTTCATGCCACAAATCAAATCAGCTATCAAACGTGTTAAGACTCAAAACGCTACTAACGAACGCCGCGCTTCTGAATTAAGCAAGTTAAGAACTGCTATCAAGAAGTTTAAGAACGCTGTTGAAAGTGATAGTAAGGAAGACGTCTCCAAGTTGCATTTAGAAGCTGAACGTGCTTTGGATAAGGCTGCTTCAAAAGGCTTAATCCACAAGAACAAGGCTGCTCGTGACAAGAGTCGTTTAAACAAGTTAGCAAACAAGTAAATCTTACTTATTACTAATAATAAAAAGAGGAGATCTGCAGCGATCTCCTCTTTTTGTATACTCTTAGACATTTAAGATAAATAATTTCAAAAAATTATCTTCTCGGTAAGTTCCATTTTTATATTTAAATTCTAAGTCGATTGCATCCCTTAATAAATTTTCTAGCTTGTCTATCTTCAACCGATTACGTAGGGCTAACTTAACCCTATAGGGATGAACGCCTAATTCTTTTACAATTTGTGGTTCGCTACGACCTCTTTGTGCTAAGATCTTAACGACCAAAATCAATTCTAATTGATTTTCAAAGACCGCTAATAATTGAATTGGATTAGTCCCTTCACGTAATTGATTATCTAAGCGCTCAACTGCTTCACGGTAATTCTTATCTAAAGCCGACTCCAAAATAGCGAAAATATTTTGTGCTAGGGACAAATCTACATTTTGCATTACTGATTTTTCAGTAATTTTGTTATCGGTAGCTACCATTTTTAGCTTTTGATAATTGCTTAAAATAGTGTCAATTACCTGATCACTCCGCTCAATTAGCAGCTGTAAAGCTGACTGTGTGATTATATATCCCTCATCTTTGATCAAGGCTTTAGTCGTTGAAGCAACTTCATAGGGCCTAATTTGTGGCTCAACCACATTGAATTGCTTTAGAACAGTTTTAGTCAGTTTTTTACGCCTATCAATTTTTTCATAAGAAGCAACAATTACTACTACATCTTCTAAATCAGCTAAGTTTTCAAAAATTTTTTGTAAGTCATCAATTTGTTTCTGTAATTTTTTAGATACCTTAGCTGTTAAAAAGAAAGGATTTTTGACTACAATAAATTTCTGTTCACTAAATAAACTGGATTCAGTTAAGCTCGCAATCAATTCATCTAAGCCATCGCTTTCGCAATCGACAGTCACGTGCTCCAAATCTTTAAAGCGATCTTCCTTGGCATATGATCTCACCAAGTAATCATTGAGAAAGTCATCTGCACCCCAAATTAAGGTATGTGGATTATTGTTATTTGTATTTTTAAATAAAGAAAGTAAGGTCATTTTTTATCCCGCTTTAAAAAGTAACTAAATCTAGGACTTTGCAGTCCGCCATAATACCAGCTAATCATACCACAGTCTTGCGTTGAAACCCATGGTATTTGCTGTTGAGTTAGTGTCGTTAGCGTCTCTTGATGGGGGTGCCCGAACCTATTTTTTCGACCAGCAGAAATAAAAACTTGCTTAGGATGGATTGCACGTAAAAAGTCTGGATTGGATGATGTTTTACTGCCATGATGACCCAATTTAAAATAATCTACCTGAAGTTTCATCCTCTGCATAATTTCCTTTTCACCATCTTGACCTAAATCTCCTGTAAACAACCAATTCTTATTCGC
>NZ_PCYU01000022.1:0-60669 GCF_002553775.1 Lactobacillus sp. UMNPBX16 | reverse complement strand
ATTCATTTATTGGTATTCAGGCAATGAGCTACAATGACCGTTATTTCAATCGAATTCATAAAGGCTTTGGTCAGGTTCAGGACACCTTAGAATCCTACTTTGATTAAATAAATAATTAAAAAATCAATTTACGAGAAAGATCTATTTACACAAAAGATTTGACAGTTTCAAAATCTACCGTATGAAAAATTCCACTGATAATCAATAATTCCAAAAAAATTATTATTACTTTTAATAAAAATATCTTTAAAACTATACTTTTTAAAGAATTTAAGACTAGCTGCCTATATGGCTTTCTAGTTATAATCATATTTTCGAAATAACTATTTTTCATATAGATGTATGTCCATGAAAAGATAGTTGGAACTAAAATCAAACTAATAAAATACATCCATATTTTATTATTTGGGCCGGCTAATTGCATACTATAAAAAATATTCCATGCTTCTTGACCATTAGGAGTCAATTTGCCGTGCGAATTATTAAACATTTTTAGATAATCCATAGACACAGCTATAGCCTGATATGCATCCAACAATAAATACGCAAATAAACAACTAAATAATATTTTTCTTCTGGTAGTCATTGTTTATACTCCCTATAATAAAAGCGGACCAAAAAACTGCCCGCTTTTATTATTGATTTTTATTTGTAATCCGCACTGAAGTGTAGCTTAACATTACTTTCACTTGGCTCAAAGTTCTGAGAATGAACATCTGCCCAATAATGATACCCTTTAATACCACCATTATTACCTGCGCGTGTAGTTTTGTTTTTGAACAATCCTACATAGTCAGATTTACTCTCTCCTTGATTATTACATAAACGAACATTATAGCCAAAACGATTTTGTAGAGCATCAGCATTAAACGAAGCATAATTGCTATTTGTCTTTTTAAGATTAGACTTTCCCGTTGCACTTGAACCTCCGCCCCAGCTTGGTACATGAACACTAGTGATTGTCCAAGTTCCTTGACTTGCCGCAAATACATTTAAAAATGGATCTGCTGAAACCGTAGTAGTAATACCTAGCCCTAATACAGTCAATAATGCGCTAGCTACTCCAACCAATTTTTTATGTTTCATTATTATCACCCTTCTATCTTCTATCTACCAGTACAATTTGAAAATAGAAAAGCCACAATCGGAAGTTAATTACATATTTGGAAGTACAGGAATATTTTTAAGATATCTCTCATATCCACAATTAGTAATTGAACTTTGCAATTGCTTTGCTACATCTCTTTTTTTATTAAAAACCGCTTTATAATATTCAAAAATATAGCGATACATGAACATCTCCGGAACTGTAGCTGTTGAATATATCTGAATGGCAATATCATTGATATATGTTAAATGTCGTTTATCATAACAAAATTGACAGTAGTTCAAATATAACCCAGCTAAATTCTTTTGAAGACTAAGTGGCAGCTCTGAAATTTGAGGATAGGTTTTCAATACTTCTCTAAGACGATAGTCTACTGTTTCTATATCAAATAATGACATAGTATTACCAAACAATTTTAGTGCAGCGATACTTTCTGTCCAAGAAATATCAATATTTTTCATTAATTCATGATTAACTCGTCTTTTAATCGTTGGACTTAATTCTGAAATTTTATCTTCCATGTAAGCAGTAGCAACAATAATTTTTAATTGTAACCATTCTGGTGCATTCAAAGAAATCAATTCATCTCTATACAACCTAATTTTATTTATATCATTTCTATAAAAAGCTTTAGTAAATTTCAAATATAATTTACTCTGACTTAATATTGAATTACTAGGGCAGACTTTATAAGTATCCTCAACCTCTACTATAAAGTTACCAATATCAATCTTGTGGTAGCTTAAAAGCTCTATTAACCTGTCCACAGTAATACTCTGCTCATCTGATTCTATACGTGCATAATTATTGGCTGACATTATTCCCTGAGCCATCTGCTTCTTGCTATATCCCAATGCTAGCCTATTTTCTTTCAAAGCCATACCAATAGTTTTACTCATTATTCATCCCTTATTTCCTTAATCAGCAATACATTATATTCACAATAATTATACTTTATATATTATGCTAATGAAGTATTTTAATAATATGTCAGCTCCTCCATTCCCCAGGAAATATTACCGCGCTATTTCCAAACAATAGGATTTTTCATGACAATTAGGGCAACGCAGTCTTCTCATCTTTGGCGTATGTGCCGCAAACATGAATGTTCTAAACGATGGGACAAAAGTATGACCACAATGCGGACACACATACGCTACTGCCTTGTAATAGCTTAGACTTAGCTTAAATGCACCAAATACAACAACGAGTAACATTATTCCAACTGAAGCAATTACACCAATATCATTTCCCCGCTTGCCAAAATAGAAAGCTAAAATAATCCCTATAATCTCGACTGCATCTAGCAATAAACCATAAGCCAACATTCTTCTTCTGAACTTCTTTAAAATAGTCTCATTAGTCATCATCTTCGTAAGGTCAGTTAATTCTAAATTACTTTGTTTGGTTAGTATTTTTTGCAAATCATGAAGTTGCTTCTGTTGTGTCTGAAACTTTTCTATTTCTTCATTATTACTCTGCAATTGCGCATTCACCAATAAAGCCAACGATTCTTGCGCATGGTCAGCCTGCAATAATGTTTTTATCTTAGCTAGAGAAAAGCCTAATTCTTTTAAATAAATAATCACCTGTAATTGCTGCACTTGATCCTCGTTATAAAAGCGATAGCCATTTTCTGCCTTAGTTGGTTTAAGTAGCCCTTTTTGATCATAAAAACGTAATGTACGCGTACTTACTTGCAATTTTTTAGCAACTTCACCAATTCCATGTCTTTCTGACATTACTTTTCACCTGCTTTCTAATTCAAATATACGGTTTTACGCAAGGTAAAGGTCAAGAGTTTTTCAAAATAAAGCGTATTCATTATCAAAATCGAATAAAGTCGTTTTATTCTATTGAAATTATTAACTATTTAAGTATAATTCTAATTGAATGTTCATATTATACAGACTATGGAGGAATAAATGAATTCTATCAGTAAGTTTTTTCATCTAAAAGAGAACAATACCTCTTTTAAAACAGAATTATTGGCTGGTCTTACTACTTTTGTAAGTATGTCATACATTCTGTTCGTTAACCCAAACGTCCTAGGTGCCAGCGGTATGGATAAAGGTGCTCTATTCACCGTTACTGCATTGTCGGCTGCCTTTACCTGTATCGTAATGGGGCTTATCGCTAACTACCCAATTGCTTCCGCACCAACTTTGGGCTTAAACGCCTTCTTTACCTATACTGTTTGTTTAGGCATGAAGGTTAAGTGGCAAACTGCTTTAGCAGCTGTTTTCGTTGCATCAATTCTGTTCATTTTGTTAACTGTCTTTAAGGTACGTGAAATGATCATTGATGCCATCCCTGCCGATATTAAATATGCTATTTCCGCAGGTATCGGCTTATTCATCGCCTTTATCGGTTTGCAAGGTGGTAAGTTGATTCAAAACAGTGATTCTACCTTAGTTACTATTGGTAGTCTCAACAACCCTACTGTTTGGATCACTATCTTTGGTTTAATCATTACTATTTTCTTAATGATTGCCAGAGTTCCAGGTGCCATCTTCATCGGAATGATCGCCGCTGCTGTTTTTGGCATAGTGACTGGTCAAATTCCCATGCCTAAAGGCGTTATCTCTTCAGTTCCAAGCATTGCTCCAACTTTTGGTCAAGCAGTCTTCCATATTGGCGATATTAATACCGTTCAAATGTGGATCGTTGTCTTTACATTCTTACTTGTTACTTTCTTTGATACCACTGGTACCTTAATTGGTTTGGTTCAACAAGCAGGTCTGATGAAGGACAACAAGATGCCACGTGCTGGTGAAGCTCTAGCAGCTGATTCCAGTGGTATGTTGGTCGGTTCTGTTCTTGGTACCTCACCTGTCGGTGCCTTCGTTGAATCAAGTTCTGGTATCGCTGTTGGTGGTCGTACCGGTTTAACTGCCGTTTGGGTTGGTATTTTCTTCCTTATTTCAACTATCTTCAGTCCAATTTTGAGTGTTTTCACTACCCAAGTTACAGCACCCGCTTTAATTATTGTTGGGGTATTAATGGCCGAAAACTTGGCACACGTTCACTGGACTAATCTTGAAATTGCCATCCCATGTTTCTTAATCGCATTGGGAATGCCTCTTACATACTCTATTTCAGACGGACTTGGCTGGGGTTTGATTGTCTACCCTGTATCAATGATCGCAGCCAAGCGTTTCAAAGAAATCACGCCAATGATGTGGATTTTGTTTATTGTTTTCGTAATCTACTTCGTTGTGCTGAATGTAAAATAATTCTATCTTATAAACCCTATCTTAATTTTACATTAATAGATACCCCCATCTAACCAAGTAGCATGTCTACTTGGTTTTTATTCTAAAAAGATGTCTGTTAATAGTATGGATGATGACAGCAGATTCTATTAGATGATATAATAATCAAAGAAAGGCTGTGACTAAAATGAAATCATATAAAAAAATTCAAGCTAATGTTGACTCCTCACTAGCACTTCAAGCAGAAGGAATTTTTCAAGATATAGGGCTCAATACCACTACCGCAATAAATGTGTTCTTAAAGAAAGTTGTGGCAACTGGTGGTATCCCATTTGAATTAAAAGAAACTCCTGAACAAAAAGCCTCAAGAGAATTAATTCAAAGCATCTCAAAAATCCCCCACAAAGAAGCTAAAACCAAAAAAGAAATTGAGGATTGGCTAGATGAGGACTAATGATATTGTAGATATTTATGTTGCTTACATTGATAAGCCTGGAGGAAAAAATAGGCCTGTATTAATAATTAAATTACTAAACAGTAAAGCTTGGCTGCTAAAAATTACTTCAAAATATAAAGAAAAAAGTGAAAATATCCGAAAGCATTACTTTCCCATTTTTGACTGGAAAAAATATAATTTAGATAAACCATCATACATTGATACTAAAAATTATTTAATAGTTAATATTAGTGATTTAAATATCGAAAAATACCGAGGCCATTTCTCAATAGCAGATTTACGCAAATTAAAAGATTTTATTGACGAAAATTTAAACTAAGAATTAAACTATATGATTTAGTTCCTAAACACAATCTCAAATATGAGATTGTGTTTTTATTTATCCAAATGGCATCTTTTGATAATCATTTGACGCTTTATGATGTTCGGATTCTTCTAAATTGCCGCTATACTATTTTCAACAAATCAAGTTATGAAAGATTTATTTAGGAGGAACAATTATGACAACTCAAGAAGGAAAAACTGCTTTAATTACTGGTTCATACGGTGGGATTGGTAGCCAATTCGTTAACATTCATGCTTCACACGGGGGTGACTAATCCTAGTTGGTCGCAATGCTAAGAAATTAGCCGATCAACAAAAAGAAGCCCGTAGAAAGTACAACGTAACGGCGCATATTATCGATGTTGATCTCTCACAACCAGATGCTGCGCAAAAGATCTATGATACTTGCAAAAAGAACGGTTGGACTATTGACTACTTAATCAACAATGCTGGCTTTGGTGGTCAAGGCGAATTCATTAAAAGAAGTATGGAACAAGACATGTCCATGATCGCCGTTAACATTGAAACGCCTACTCGTTTAACTAAATTATTTTTACCTGACTTCGTAAAACGCGGCCGTTATGCCTGACCCACTTCAAGCCGTTTACTACGCTACTAAAGCATACGCTACAAGCTGGTCAAATGCGTTATGGCATGAAGTACAAGGCACAGGCGTTACGGTAAGCTGCTTAATGCCTGGCGCTATGCAAACCGGTTTTATCAATCGTGGTGATTTGAGTTCAACTCAATTATTCGCCCATGCGGTTAGTCCAGAAGGTGTTGCAAAAGCTGGGTATGAAGGAATGATTGAAGGCAAGCTTAACATTACCGCTGGTTTAACTGCAGCCCAAAAACCATTCATGAAATTAGCACCAATGTTACCTAAGAAGATGCTCATGAACAATGTTTATAAGATGCAAGAACAAGGTAGTAGAAAGTAGTCAACTTATCTTATAATATGGATCAAAAGGATGGTATTTGAATGAATCACTTTATCTTAGATGGTCGCTATGAAGACCTACTCTCTCATTATAAATTTAACGTTGAAGAAGCACTTAAAAAAAGCCAATATTCCCTACCCTCTTTTCTAGTTTTATCAGAATTTGCATTTTTAGTGGGACTTTTGCGCAAGACGACCAAAGAAGCTATTTCCCCGCTGAAGATCACAATGACATCCCCCGTCAATGATGAGCAGGTCATTAACTTCTTTGGCTGCAAAATCGAATCGGGTAAACGCAACACCATCACTTTTGCCAAAAAAGACTTGCAGGTCAATTTTATTAGTTATAACTAAGCAATGTGGGATTATTTCAAGCCTGAATTAACTAAACGCTTATCTGAATTATCCGTTGATGATTCAACTAGTGCTAGAGTACGTAGCATATTGACCGAATTACTCCCTAGTGGTGAATTTACAATTGACGATGTAGCTAAAAAGTTAGGTTATTCTAAACAGACTTTACAGAGAAAGTTGAGTAGCGAAAACACTACTTTTCAAAAACAACTGAACTCCACCCGAGAAGTTTTAGCGCTAAATTATTTACAAAACACCGATATGACAACTAGCGATATTGCTTATCTTCTAGGCTATCAGGAATTTAATTCGTTCTTACGTGCCTTCAGCATCTGGAAAGGCATGAGCATTAGCGAATATCGTGAAAAAATGAATAAATAATAAAAAGCAGATATATTTTCTGTTTTTTTACTTTATAAAGGAAATAATATAAAATTTTTGCTATAATTTACTTTATAAAGGAAATAATATGAAAATTGCTAAAAATTTACTTTATGAAGGAAATAATATGCAGTTAAATTTAATTAACCGCCCACAGTATTTAAATCAATTACTTCAATTTCAAAATACAGAATTCATCAAAGTACTGACGGGAGTACGAAGATCAGGCAAATCTTATATTTTAATGCTTTATCGTGAATATTTACTCAAACACAACATAAATGAAAATCAAATCATTTATATTTCTTTTGAAGACTTTGATAATATAGATCTTTATGAACCTAAAAAGCTTTATTCATACTTAAAAGAACGAATTATTAGTGACCAAAGAATGTACATTCTACTTGATGAAATCCAATATGTATCAGATTGGCAAAAAGTAGTAAATAGCCTTCGACTTAATCCTCTACTTGATATCACAATTACTGGCAGTAATTCCAATCTATTAAGTGGAGAATTAGCAACCTTACTATCAGGAAGATATGTAGAAATACATGTTTATCCTCTTTCTTTTAAAGAAATGCTAGATTTTAAACATATTTCTGAACCATCAGAGCGTCAGATTGATAACTTATATGATGAATACATTAAATATGGTGGTTTCCCCGCGGTAGTGTTAGCAAAAGAAGAATTAAAACAAACTATTCTTTCTGGAATTTACAATACCATTATTGTCAATGATATCGGCTACAAAAATGGATTAAGAGAACCAGAATTAGTTGCATTAGTAGCTAAATATCTAGCAGATTCGATTGGTCAATTAATTAATCCGAACAAGATTGTAAATACACTAAAATCAGCAAATTTTGATATCTCTTATAACGCTGTGCAGCGTTACCTTAAATATTTTGAAGAAGCATATCTTTTTTATAAATCTAGTCGTTATGATATTAGAGGGAGAAAGATTCTTTCTACTCAAGGTAAGTATTACATTGTAGATACTGGTTTGCGTACCCAAGCTTTAGGAGAAAGAAATAATGACCGCGGTAGTGTTTTAGAAAATATAGTTTATGTCGAATTACTTCGCCGGGGCTACACAGTTCAAATTGGTAAATTAGATAATAAAGAAATTGATTTCATCGTTTCCAAGGTAAATGATAAACAATATATTCAAGTAACCTACCAGCTTCCAGAAAATTCTACTAGAGAAACTGATAATTTACTTCAAATTCCAAATAACTACAAAAAAATAGTCATCACTGGCCGATATGAAAATGAAGAAATGATTTCCGGTATTCCAATAATCAATATTAAAGATTGGTTATTAAGCTCTAAAAACTGATCAAAATAGGATCGACTAACTCATGTCGATCCTATTTTTAAATTAAATTATGTTTTTTACAATAAGTAAAAATTCCGTCATCTTGCACGCTGCCACAGATGTCATCAGCAATTTCCTTCACATCGTCTGTTGCGTTCTCCATTGCAACGCCGTGACCAACAGTCTTTAACATTTCAATATCGTTGCCGCCATCACCAAAGGCTATTGCTTCGCTCACAGGGATTTGATAATAATCTAACACTTTTTCAATTGCTACACCCTTACTACCAGTAGCTGGAATAATATCTGCTGCTCTATCCCACCAAGCTGTTACCTTAGCATTTTGCGTATTAGCTACAAGTCTGTCATAATCTTTTTCACGACAGCCTACCATTATTTGATAAACCGTATCCTGATCGACAACCACATCAAAATCTGGCGCCACTTTCAAATCCGTTCCACCAATAGCAAAGTATTCCTTTAAATCCTCATCAACACCATTAGCTGCAATCCGTGTTTTGGTAGCTACAGCTAACGGCCGATTTATTTTCTGAGCATTTTGAATCACCTGCAAGACATCTCCTTGCCTTAACGGATTATCAAAAACAATGTCTTGATCGTTATAGCAGTAAGAACCATTAAAAGTTAAATATGCATCAAAATCTACACCCAACTTAGGCAGTTGCACTGGTGGTCTGCCTGATGCAATACAAATCATAATGCCGTTGTCTTGTAAAGCATGCAGTGTCTCTAGCATTTTAGGTGTAATTGATTTTTTCTTTTCAATTAAAGTACCATCTATATCAAAAAATATTATCTTAGGTTTGCTCATTATTTTTACCTTCTAAAGAATTTTCTACTAATATTATACTTTAACCGATATTTCCCAGGAAATATTAAAATTGAGCTCTCTTCCTCAACATCTGTGCTAAACTAGATTCAATTAGTTTCTTTAAAAGTTAATAGTTACGGAGGAATTTTTAAATGCAGACATTGGAAAAAGTCTTTCATTTACAAGATGCTCATACCACTGTTAAACGTGAGTTAATCGCTGCTTTAACCACTTTTGTCAGTCTCTCCTACATCTTATTCGTTAACCCAAACATTTTGCACGCAGCTGGTATCCCTAAAGGTGCCGCTTTTACTGTAACAGCTCTTGCCACAGCAGTTGGGTGTTTTTTAATGGGTTTTATTGCTAATTATCCGATTGCCTTAGCTCCAACCTTAGGTAGCGGTGCCTTTTTCGCTTATAACGTATGTGTTGGGATGCATATTTCTTGGGAAACAGCTTTGGCTGCAGTCCTTGTTGCTTCAGTTTTATTCATTTTAATTACTGTCTTTAAATTACGCGAATTAGTGGTTAATGCCATTCCACAAGATATGAAGTATGCTATTTCAGCAGGAATTGGGTTATTCATCGCTTTTATCGGTTTAAAAAATGGTCAATTAATTGTTAACAGTGCCTCAACCTTAGTTACTTTAGGAAAATTTAGCACCCCAGCAGTTTGGATCACATTATTTGGCTTAATTTTGACTGTTGTATTAATGGCATTAAACGTGCCTGGTTCTATCTTTATTGGAATGATTGTTACTGCCATCTTCGGTATGATCATTGGTCAAATTCCATTGCCACACAGTATTATCTCTGGTGCACCAAGTATTGCGCCAACTTTTGGTCAAGCTGTCTTCCATATTAAAGATATTAATACAGCCCAACTATGGATGGTTGTACTAACCTTCCTGCTGGTTACTTTCTTTGATACTGCCGGTACTTTAATTGGGATGACTGAACAAGCTGGCATGGTTGATAAGGATGGCAAGATTCCACGGATCGGTCGCGCCTTTTTAGCCGACTCAACTGCCATGGTTGAAGGTGCCGTCTTTGGTACTGCCCCACTTGGAACTTCTGTTGAATCTAGTGCTGGTATCGCTATGGGTGGTAGAACTGGACTTACTGCGATTTTTGTTGGTATTTTCTTCATCATCAGTATGATTTTTAGTCCACTTTTGCAAGTAATTCCAACTACTGTAACGGCTCCTGCTTTAATTATCGTTGGTGTACTGATGGCCAGCAACTTAAAGAAAATCGATTGGGAGAAGTTTGAGATTGCTTTTCCTGCCTTCCTTACTGTGGTGGGGATGCCATTAACCTACAGTATTTCAGATGGTTTGGCATTAGGCTTGATTGCATATCCAATCACAATGATTGCTTCTAAGCGTTATAAAGAAGTTAGTCCTATGATGTATATCCTGTTTGTGGTATTCGTCATCTTCTTCTTGGTTACTAATTTATAACATGATATTACGACTCATTCTTTTAATTAAGAATGAGTTTTTTCTTTATAATAAAATATAGGTAGTTTCACATGAAACACACATACGAGAGGTATAATCATGAAGTTAAACAAAAAAGCACTTTGAATCATCGGAACTTTAATATTATCTGCCATTACTGGTATCTTTTTCTATTTAAATGGACATAGTGCATCTGCCACCGCTATTGGAGTTATCTTAGCGGGAATAACTTTATATTTTCTATTTCAGACTGGTCAATTGTATAAAAAGATCTGGATTAAGATCTTAGTTTATCTTATTGATGCAGTTTGGATTTTAATTGTCTTGCTCACAATTAGCTTATTTATTCATTAACTTCCTTTTTCACCCCCAAAAAATAGCCTAAGTTGACAAAAAGCAAACACCATTTGACAAGATTCAGCCAAGATTTGCTCGACATTTTTAGCTAAAAAAGCCAATATTAAACTATAAATTTTCAAACGAGGAGTGAAAATGAATGATAGATATTCAAGCAATTGGTCAACGCATTAAGAGTTACCGCGAAAATGCTAAGCTAACTCAAGATAATCTTGCACAAAAGTTAAATGTTTCTCGTCAATCAGTTTCTAAATGGGAAAAAGGTGGTTCTTTACCAGATATTGACCGTTTAGTAACTATGAGTGAATTATTTGACATCTCTCTAGATAAGTTGATCTTAGGTAAAGACAAAAATGTTCAAAAAGTCGTTCTGGAAAAATCGCCCTCTACCCATCTTAATTTTTGGGATTTTTTAGCAAAATATTGGTGGATCATTCTTATTCTTTTACCATTAATCGGTGATGCTATTTCTGAAATTATTGAAGCTTTTTCGTAGGAGTTAAAAAATGAAAAAACAAATCTTCTTAATTACCTTATTATTCACAATATTAGTTAGTTTATCTGGCTGTCAATTTATCCCACATCATTACACTAATATCGGACCTACAATCAAGAAAAACATGACTCAACAAAATTTCAATGAGATTGATGCCGATGTAAGTTTATTAGACTTCAATTTACAAGTAAGTGATCATCCTAAGGTCATCTATCATGGTGGTAAAAAAATAATGCCCATAGTTAAAGTTAGAAATGGGAAATTAATTATTCGTGATCACCACCATGTTTTAATTAATATTAACAGCAACGAAAATAACTATTTGACTATCTATCTACCTAAAAAGCAATTAGCTAAAATCAAGATTAATACCGATGATGGCGATATTACTTGTTACGGGCAAGTGAAAACCAAAAAGCTAGCCTTCCATAGTGATGACGGAGACATCAACGCTGACTACTTTAATGTGACAAATGGTTCTGTTAGTTCCGATGATGGTGATATACAAATTAAGGATTTACGTTCACTTGCCGGATTCAAAGCGACATCTAGTGATGGAAATATTTCAATCAAAAAATGTGATGCTTCAGGCGTAGATCTGAATTCCGACGATGGAGATGTTATCTATCATCGTCATAATTATAACAATGATGATGGTGGCTCTTACCAACACAACTTGCATAGTAAAAATGTCTTAATTGCAAATAGCGATGAGGGCGACATTAAAGTAAACAATTAATAATTACGATTCTAAAATGAGAAGCATGGATGAAAACATGCTTTTTTTGTTGCTTTATCGTTTACAACCGTAAATTTAAGTGGTATAGTTACATATGTAAACGATAGGAGGAAAAAATGGTTAAACTGCAAGAAAAAGAGAGCACAATTTCTGACAGTGAGTGGGAAATCATGCGAATTATCTGGACGATAGAACCCGTGAGCTCTACTAAAATAATTCAAGAACTTCAAGCTAAGAAAGATTGGTCTGAATCAACGATCAAAACCCTACTACGCCGTTTAGTTAATAAAAACTTATTGAATACTACTAAGGAAGGTCGTCATTTCGTTTACTCGGCTAAAGTTAATCAGGCGCAAGTAATGACTGAAGCAGCACAAGAATTGTTAGATCGGATGTGCAATATGCATAAAGGAGAAGTTATCCTGCAACTACTTGCAGATTCTCCTATTTCTAAAAGTGATTTAGCTAAAATGAAGCAGATCATTGATCAAAAAGAAAAGACTGCCCCTGAAACGGTGCCATGCAACTGTCTACCAGGGAAAGAGCATCTGTGCTAAAGGAAGGAAAATAAAATGGAAATTTCACAAATTATTACATTAGTTGTAGCCATCCTACTAATTGGTTTTATCCTCTGGTGGTTCTTTGGTAAACATACAGAAGCCGTTGGGACCGCTAATGTAGGTCAAGGCTCGCAAGAAGCAGATATCGTTGTTAAGGGCGGTTACTCTCCTTCAACGATTGTTTTAAAGCAAGGCGTTCCCGCCAAAGTGAACTTCGACATGCAGGACTCAACTGCCTGTTTATCTCATGTCGTCTTTGAACAACTGGGCGTTGATAAAGATTTAACCAAGCAAAAAGTTACTACAATTGATATTCCTACTGATAAAAAAGGCACTTATAATTTTGCCTGCGGAATGGGTATGTTTCATGGAAAGGTTGTTGTTAAATAATGAGTATTTTTTCAAAGAATCAAACTAAAAAAGTTGTTGTTAATGCAGAAAATCATGGTTATAAACCAAACACAGTTACTTTCAAGCAAGGTAAACCAGCTCAATTAAAGTTTATTCCATCAGATAATATGGGCTGCATGAATGAAGTAGTCTCTAAAGATTTAAATCTTGACCAAAAATTAGATGGTAAAAAAGAAGTTACGATTGACATTCCAACTGACAAGCCAGGTACTTACACCTACGCTTGTGGAATGGATATGTTCCGCGGAAAGGTTGTTGTTAAATAATGAAACTTTCAAATATTAAGCGCTTCTGGATTTCATTTATTTTAGCAATTCCAATGCTAATCCAGATGTTTGCCACGCCCTTTCACTGGATGATGCCGGGCTATAATTGGATCGCCTTTATCACGACTACAATCATAATGGCAATTTCTGCTGCGCCTTATTGGAGCAGTGCTTGGTCCGCTTTTAAGCACCATAACGCTAACATGAACACGCTGATAGCCGTTGGTACTTCAATAGCATACTTCTACAGTATCTTCGCCATGTCTACTGGCCGTGAAGTTTATTTTGAAACTGCTGCTTACGTAACCGTCTTCGTTTTACTCGGGGATGCCCTGGAAGAAAAGATGCACAATAACGCTTCAAATGCCTTAGCTAAATTGATTGACCTTCAAGCTAAAGACGCTGAAGTTGAGCGCAATGGCGAGTTTGTTAAGGTACCTCTTGACCAAGTCAAGGTTGGCGATATCATCCGCGTTAAGCCAGGTGAAAAGGTTCCTGTCGATGGTGTAATTGTTAATGGATCATCAACTCTTGATGAATCAATGGTTACTGGTGAAAGTATGCCAGTTACTAAGAAAAAGGGTGACGATGTTGTTGGTTCAACGATCAACACCAATGGTACTTTTACCTTTAAAGCAACTAAGGTTGGTAGCGAGACCATGCTATCTCAGATTGTTGATTTAGTTAAAAAAGCCCAAACCAGTCATGCTCCAATTCAAAATTTGACCGACAAGATCTCTAATATTTTCACACCAGCCGTTTTGATTATTGCTATCCTTACTTTCGTTATCTGGTACATCTTCTTAGGTGCAACGTTAATTAGTGCGATGCTCTTCGCTGTTTCCGTAGTTGTTATTGCTTGTCCTTGTGCTCTTGGGTTAGCCACTCCAACCGCTTTAATGGTTGGTACTGCTCGTAGTGCCAAGATGGGTGTTTTGATTAAAAATGGTGAAGTACTTCAAGAAGTCAGTGACATTAATACCGTTGTTTTCGACAAAACTGGTACGATTACTGTTGGTAAACCGCAAGTTACTAATGTTGTAGGCGATAAAAACAAAGTTTTAGCTATTGCAGCTAGCTTAGAAGAAAATTCCGAACACCCACTAGCAACTGCCGTAGTTAAAACAGCACAAGAAGCCAATATTACAATTAAGCCTGTCAAAAACTTTGCGGCTATCGAAGGCCGCGGGGTTAAGGCTAACTATGATAATCAAGAAGCTTTTGTTGGTAGCGATCGTTTATTAGAAGATATTTCTATTTCCCAGGAAATGAAAGATCAGGCTCTCCAACTTCAAAAAGAAGCAAAAACTGTAGTCTATGTTGGCCTAGGTAATGACATCATTGGCTTAATTGCCATTCAAGATGTACCTAAAGCAAGTTCTAAGCAAGCAATTGCGGAACTTAAAAAGCGTGGTTTAAAGACGGTGATGCTTACCGGTGACAATCAAAATGTTGCCGAAGCTATTGGGCGCGAAGTTGGTATTGATCAAGTTATAGCAGGCGTTTTGCCAACCGAAAAAGCTGCTGAGATTAAGAAATTGCAGGATGAAGGCAATAAAGTAGCCTTTGTTGGTGACGGGATTAATGACGCACCTGCATTGTCTACAGCTGATGTCGGAATTGCTATGGGATCAGGTACCGATATTGCTATTGAATCTGGCGGTATCGTCCTTGTACAGAATGACTTAATGGGCGTAGTTAGAGCGCTTGAGATTTCTAAGAAGACCTTTAACAGAATTAAATTAAACCTCTTCTGGGCTCTGATTTACAACACGATCGGCATTCCCATTGCTGCAGGTTTATTCATGGCCTTTGGCGTGCAGCTTAGTCCTGAACTTGCAGGCTTAGCTATGGCCTTCTCTTCTGTTTCTGTTGTAACTAGTTCACTTTTATTGAATAAAACAAAAATTGCTGGTGAAACAGCTCAAGTTTCAAAGTAAAATAATTCTCCGACCGGATATTTTAATCCGGTTTTCTTTTTGTAAATTTTTCAATTTGCGACTTAAAGTTTCAGCAGTAATACCCAAATATGATGCTAAGTCTTTCTTTTTTAACTTTAATTCCACATTTTTACTCCCCTGTTTTTGAGCTAAGTCTTGCAAATAGGCCATTAAGCGTTCCTGAGCATCCATTGAATTGCGCCGAATAGAGTTAGTTTCGATTGTAACCAGCTGCTCGCCAAAATTATTAAGCAAATTCAATGCTAAATCTGGCGTCTTTTTCAATAACTTTTGAAAATCACGACGCTCAATAGAACAAACATAAGTATCTTGTAAAGCCTGCACAAAGTTTTCCTGGGCATGTTCTTGAAAAAGATTCTGCTGTCCATTAGCATCGCCTTGATTCAGCACACCTAATACGGTCTCTTTACCGTCTTCGTTGAGATTGTAAATCTTGGCACTGCCTTGATCCATAAAAAGCATTCCGTTCTTACCATCACCTGGTTGTCGAATAATACTGCCTTTTGGAAAATATTCTTGATGCGTTGAAATTGGTACTAGTTTTTCTAACATTTCATTTGGCAAATTTTTAAATATGGCTGCTTTGCGAATACAAGCCATGGGTGAATGTTGCATAAAAGCCTCATTTCTTGATCTAAGTCAATTTATTTTTATCTGCATCTTAATACAATGTATTTAACAACTCAAGCAGAAAGGAAATATTAATCATGACTAAATACATCGCACATATTGAGCCTTTAAACGCTGAAAAAATTGGTACCAAGGCACACGGTACTGCCACTTTTGAAGAAAAAGGTGATCAACTACATATTCACGTTGAGATGTTTGATACTCCAGCAAATATTGAACACTGGGAACATTTCCATGGCTTCCCGAATGGTCAAAAAGCTCATGTACCAACTGCAGCTCAAGACGTTAACCATGATGGCTTTATTGATTTACCAGAAACTGAGCCGGTCTCAGGAACTACAATGGTGCCACTTGATGATGCCCCAGAAAACATGAATATTCCTCATGATGGTTATCCTGTTGCCGACAGTAATGGACATTATGAATATGAGATTGATGTCTCATTAACAAAGCTACAAAAGAAATTCAAAGCTGCCTTTGGTAGCGATAAACTACAACTAGACAAGCGTGTAGTTTACGTTCATGGTGTACCTGCAGATCTGGAATTACCTGATACTGTAGGTGGTTGCGTAATGAGTTATGATGCCCATACTACCTTGCCAATCGCAGCTGGTGAAATTGAAAAAGCTTAAGTTAAAAGCCATTCCTTGTGAATGGCTTTTTGCATCCTTTCTTATTTTTTGATAACATAGATATAGATTATGCAAAGTATCTAAGAAAAGGAGATGTTTTATAAGTAGGCTTAGATCCTACTCTTATGGAGAATAACGAAAAAATTATCCAAGAAAAGAAACGCGAAAAATTTATTAAAACTAAAAAGAATTACAAGCGTGCACCACTAATGTCAGTTCACTTAAGAGTGATGATGGCCGTTATCTTAGGTCAAATCGCCTGTGGCTATTCCCTGGGAATTAGTGGTACCGCTCTTTCTAATGCAGCTAAATATATCAACATTAGTGACTTCTGGACTGGATTAATTGGGGCTGGTGCTTTAATTGGCCTTGCTGGTAGTCTTTTGGTCGGTCGACTTTCTGATAAAATCGGTCGCCGTAAACTCTTAATGTGGAATATGTATATATTAGCTGCTTTTTCTTTATTACATCTAATAACCGCTAATTTTAGCTTAACCTTTATCCTCCGTATTGGAATTGGTTTAATGATTGCTGTTGACTATACTGTAGGGAATGCCTTGTTAACCGAATGGCTACCTAAGGGTGAAGACAGCAAGCGCCAGAGTCATTTATTAATCTACTGGACTATTGGTTTTATTTTGTCTTACCTAGCTGGTAGTTTTATCACTGGATTTGATAGTTATACTTGGCAAATAATCTTAGCAACAAGTGCAGTACCTGCACTAGTAACTGCTATCTTCAGAAGTCTTTTCCCACTCCCTGCTTCACCAGGCTGGCTAGCAAGTAAGGGTAAGATTAAGACGGCCAACAAGGTCATTCGTAAGCACATGGGACGCAAATGGAGATTACCTGCCCGCTTTATGAAGCGGAATAAAAAGAAAACGCCTAGAAATATTTCCTGGGCAATTTTATTTTCCAAGCAATATCTGCGACGTACTCTAGTAGGTGGGATTTTCTATGCCTGCCAAGCCTTCTCATTTTTCGGTATTAGTATCTTCTTGCCAATTTTATTACAAAGCATGAATATCACTAGTGGAAATATCTCAGGAATTATCTACAATGGTGGGATGTTCATTGGTGTGCTAATCGGTACCTGGATCTTTAACAAGGTTAGCCGCCGCTTCTATCTTATCAGTAATTTTCTAATCTCAGGTCTGCTAATCGGCATTTTAGCAATAGTACCTAACTTAAATTCAATACTTAAATTAGGTATTTTTACGTTATTTGCGATTATTTTATCAGCTGGTTTGATCCTAGATTATCCTTATCCGACTGAATTATTTGATCTCAAAGTGCGAGCAACTGGTGTAGGAACTTGTATCACAATTAGCCGCATTGGAGCAGCTGCAGGTACTTTTCTTTTGCCTGTTTTAACCAATGTTGGTGGTGCTAGCCTGGCAATGCTAGTTTGTGCGATTGTTTTACTCTTTGCCTTTATCGTTTGCCTCATCTGGGCACCGGAGACCTCACCCCAATTTATGAAAAAATAAAATAATTAATATGCTACACAAAAAGACAGATTACATATGATGCAATCTGTCTTTTCTTATTTCTTATCTTTTTTCTTCTTGTCCTTAGAATCCTTATTTAATAATTCTTCTGGATCCTTATGCTTAGGCGTCTTCTTTGGATCTGGTACAGTCGCAAAGCGATCAAGCATCTTCTGTAAGTTATTAGGGTTGTCAAAAGTTAATCCCATAAAACATCTTCCTTTCGTTTTCTCAATTATATTAAAATTTCAATTCAAATGACAATAATTTTAACCCTCATTATCAATAAATTGTTGCATCTTAATCATTTCTGAACCAGCCAGATCAACACTAATTAAATCACTATAATCATGATCGCTAGTATCTCCTAAACCATATTCAGTTACAATTTTTAGGTCGAAGCCACTATCAGAGCGATCTTCAATTAAGCCTAACCGATCAGGATAATGATAAATTGAATCACTAATTTTCACTATTTGATCTTCGGGCCAATTATCAATAATTTCTGCCGGTGACTGAATTTCATCCCGTAATTTAACTGAACGCTCCAGCCTGTCCGGATCAAAACTGCCATTATTTTTTTGCCATTGAACTAAAAAATTAAAGAAGAGCAAGCGCTCGGAATCTTCAGTAATATGCGTTATATGGCTCCTAGCAATCACTGCAATTGATTCAACCTGCCCTAACTCATTGATGCTCTCGAATACCAGATTATCATCGTCATACTTGAGTACTTTACCAATAGCAAAACTACCATATTGATCATCAAAGGTATAATCAAAATAAATTTCAACCAGATCCAAGTCGTTAGTGAATTCTTGCTTCTGTGATTGCCGCAAATATTGGGTAAATAAGCGATTATCAATGGCATTAGTGTCGACACAAACAATATCGTCAAGTGGTATAACGGTGGCATAATGCTCTAAAGTTAATTCATTGCGTTCTAAAATACGTACCTCTTGCTGATCAAGCTGAGTAATTAAGCCAGTGTAAGTAGCACCTGTATTCACCTCAAAAGTTGTAAAGGGTTGCGCGTCAGCTACGTTAATCAGTAAATCATGCAGATTAGTAAAATCCCAGGCTAACACTGTCTTATTTAATTGCTCTAAGTTAAATGAATCCTTAACTTGGGTAATCATATAATAGCGTAGATTAGGCGTATCGTCTTCAATCTTAGCTACTTGATCTTCTTTAATAAAGACTATTCCACCTAAATTACCGCCTTGATCGACTGATTCAAAGGTAATCCAGCCATGATGTTGCGTGATGATGCGGCCAATATAGTAAGAATTTGCATCAACTACCGTAATACTTGCATCCCCATCTAAGTTATATTTTTCTTGATCAGCCTTAAGCGTGATTTGTACAAGTTTATTCAATTTTTCGCCCCCTCTTTTTTCTTCCGTGAATTTAATTGTCGCCTAATCATTATTTTTCTGCAAGAAAAAAGAAGACGGTATTGCCATCTTCTTTTAGGTAGTTTTTCTAACTAATACGCGTGGTGCTAGTTAAATCGTTCTAGACAATATGCCATATTATAGGTCAAAATGGCTATTTCTAGCCGCTGTTGAAAGCCTGCTAGATTCCTTGCTCGGTTGTTTTCAGTATTGTAATAGCTAAGCAAGAAAAAGTCGCTTTCAATCGTTCTCCTAATTGCCATTAATTAGTGATCGTTATGCTTTTTAGAGCCTTTCATATTTTTGCGATATGGCGTCCAAAGCACATATCCCATACGCTCGTCTCTTTGGCATCATGTACCGACGCCTTAGTAACTGCGTAATCAAGCAGATAGCCATCATCACTCACTATCGCGTGGACCTTGAAGCCATAATAGTAGACTTTTTTGGTGGCTTTATAGCCAATATCGGCTATGCCACGGAAAATTTTAACGCGATAATTGCGAACAGGCTGACAAACTGGAACAGGAAAACTGTCAATAATCAAAAATTCTCCAGCAACCCTTACTTCTTTATTCCAAGCTTGACGGATACAGCGAATTAAAGGCAGGAGCATCCGAGCTCGCCGATTAAAGCGAGAATGAGACAAGCCAACAAAGAATTTACAAAATCTTCGTTGAGACTCAATCCCAATTTCAGTTTGCCAAATGAGCATCGCTAAGATAGAGCTGTCAGAAAGCTTGGTACGATCAACATTTTTGCGATGTTTAAGCTTATCGGGAGCATAGAGTTTATACAGAGAGCGGCAGATTACATTTAAGCGACTAAAACTAACTTGTAAATGGTGAGAGAAACGATTAAGCTTGAGGTAGTTCAATTAGATCAGACTCTTTTCTATTAATTTAAGTTACAGCTTGAGTCTAATCCGATTGGACTTTTTTGATAACTAAAACGATTTAACTAGCACCACGCGTTTGCAGATCAGTAAAACTAGTTGGATCATTGATAGCAATAATCTCCTCACTGATTTGCGGATACAGCCTGCAGACTACACTATACGGAAAAATTATTGATAGAGCTAAATCTTGTTCTCCAGAACGATTTCTAATCGAATGTATTTCCTGAGAATTAACAATAAAGATTTTTCCAGGCTTAGTGTTATATTTTTTACCGCTAATTTGAAAATTATCGATGTTTCCTCTTATCGTATAGCTAAGTTCAATCCCACGATGCCAATGCGGAGCAATATAAAACGGAATTTTATTGTCATGAAAAACGAAATACCATACGTTTAACGGATCGGTAGGAATTACTACTTCGTGAAGATTCTTTTCAGACATTATAGTTTTTCACCATTAACGTGTAGCAACAAGTTGTATAAAGCTCCAAATAAATTTGCATCATTCTTAAATTTAGCTTCAACAATCTTAGGACGAGTCAAAGTCATCTTGTACATTGGCATTTGATCCAAAAATTGATCATATGCACGATTGATTTCTTCAACTAGAATCGGTTGCGCTGAGATTCCACCACCAATCGCAATTGTTGTCAAATCTACTACTGATTGGATATTAACAATGATGCCAACCACATCCCAGCAATAGGAACGTAGTATTTTCAAAGCTTGCTCATTGCCCGAATTGATAGCTTCAAAAGCAGCTAAGCCATCAGTTTCATCCTCATTGCCGATCGCTTTAATGACCTGGCTAACCATGCGAACTGCCGAGCCCATAGTTCCAGCAATATCATCAAAACCCATTTCTTTGGCCATCTTTAAAACCATGAAGCTCAATTCACCGGCTTGGAAGTGAGCACCATTTAATAAGCGACCATTCACAATTATTCCGCCACCTACTCCTGAACCAAGAGTAATAGCAGCACAATTTTGCAAGTCCTTCAAATTTCCTAGCCAATTTTCAGCCAAAACACTAGCCTTGCCATCATTTATTACTGCGACTGGAATGTTGAGATCCTTATATATTTCTGAAAAATCAATCCCATCAAGAAATGGCAATGCGCCACCGAAATGAATCTTCGTGTATTCAATTTTACCTGGTGCACAAAAAGCTAGACCCTTGATATCTTTTTCAGCGTAATTTTTAACTACTTGATCAACTGTCGTCAAGAACTTTTCTTTTTCATGTGGTGATTTTGTTTTGCCCTTTTCAATAATATTGCCGGCATTGTCTAACAAAGCATATTTTAAGTTAGTCCCACCAATATCAATACTTAGATAATTTTTCATCTCATATGTATTCGCTTTCATTATCATTACCACAATTGTACTCAAAGCTCAAAAAGCAAACAAGCCAAATATTGATCATAATTTGGCTTGTTTGACATTATTTAGTTTAAAATTTTACGCTTCTTTTCTAGTTTGTTGGCTGATTAAAGCAAAATCAAGATGACGATAAGCATTCAATAAAACTATGGTACTTAAGAACCAAGTAGCCGGATAAATCCAGTTGGCCATCCGAATATCCTGGAAAAATGGCTTGGTACCTAATAAAACTGCTAACCTTACTACAACCCAGCAAAGCATCATTGCTAACATTGGGATCGTCGCTTTCCCTGCACCACGCATTACTGAAGCAATTAAATGCGTAATCGCAACCAAGAAAAAGAAGAAACCACAAACTCTTGCACGCCCAACACCAAAGGCGACGACCGAAGGCGTCGGATCAAATAGCGCGATCAGTTGCGGCGCAAAGGTAAATACGCTTAAGCCGATTATTTCCGCAATCAGCACTGCCAAAATCACTCCAAACCGAACACCCTCTTTAATTCGCTTAATTTTTCCGGCACCAAGGTTTTGCGCCACAAACGTCGTCAAAGCTAAAGTGAAACTAGTTACTGGTAGAAAAGCAAAACCCTCAACGCGAGTATAGGCCCCGATTCCTGCAACTGCATGTGCACCAAACATGTTGATATATGATTGAATAACCACATTAGACACGGAAATTAACGAATTCTGTAATCCTGATGGTAAACCATAATCAATCGTCAGCTTCAACATCGGCCGATATATTTTAAGATGGCGCAGATCTACCCGACTTGGACCTTTTAGCTTACGCAATTTATTATAAGCAAGACAAGCAGAAAATGTTTGTGCTATTACTGTAGCCAAAGCTGAAAAGCCAACGCTTAAATGAAGCCAATAGATAAAAATAATGTCAAAAGCAATATTTACTACTGATGAGGCAATTAGGTAATACAAAGGACCCTTACTATCACCATTGGCTTGAAGGATACTAATAAAAGTGTTGTACATAACAAAGCCCATTGATCCCAAAAAGTATACTCGTAAGAATTCTACTGATTCAGGCATAATGCTTTTTGGCGTTCCCATTAATATCAGAATTTGTGGAGTCAACACTACACCAATGATTATCAACAAAAAGCCACAAATAAAGCCCACAGCAACCACTGTAGCCACTGCTTCGCGTGTGTGTTGATCAATTTTAGCACCAATACATTGTGCTATTACTACTCCTGCACCCATCGCTAGTCCTTGGAATAACCCGATTAGCAACATGATCAAACTTCCAGACGATGAAACTGCAGCTAAAGCATTCGACCCAATTACATTACCAACTACCAACGAATCGGCAGCACTATACATTTGTTGGAATAAATTTCCCAAAAATAGTGGAATTGCAAATTTAATTATCTGACTTCGATATGAGCCTTCAGTCATTACAATCGCGTCATTATCCACCTAATTCCCCCTTACTTATCCAAACCGTTAAATAAATATCATCTTAACTTATAATTTAATTAAATCACAGGGAAAACAACTATACAAACAGTGACTTGGTTCTCCAAGTACCATGATGCCACCGGTAGATCATCAACATTGCGCGCAAACTTTCATCGATCGCATACGCAATCCATACACCTACTAACCCCATATGAAAGACAATTGCCAATAAATATGAAAATGGCAAGCTAATTAGCCATAGCACAGTTAAACTACATGCAAGCGGAAATCTAACATCCCCACTCGCATTTAATGATCCTACCAAAGTCATATTAACCGCTCTTGCTGCTTCAAGAATAATTTCGACCAAGAAAACCCAGCGTGCCAATTCAATGATTTCAGGTTTATTTGTATAAATATGCATAATTGGCGTAATGAAAATAAAGGTCACGATTGAAATTGAAGTTGAAATTCCCACATTTTGCACCATTGACCGAAAGCCTCTTTGATATGCTCCTTCGAAATCTTTTGCGCCAACAGTACGACCAATAATAATTTGATTTCCTTGACATAAGGCTGAAGCCGTTAAAAATACAAATTGAGTAATCGCTGAAACATACGATTTGGTAATCAATACATTAGTTCCTAAAGTAGCAACAATCATTGTGACTACCACTTGAGCCCCGGAATAAGAGACTGATTCACCTGATGAAGGTAATCCTAACTTAAGAATTTGTTTTAAAAATGGTATCGAAAACCGTTTGAAGTTAACTTTTAACACATTGAGCTTCACATATCGCTTAACTAAATAAATTGCTACAATCCCCGCACAAAATTGGCCAAAGATACCTGAGATTGCAATCCCTCTAACGCCAAAATTAGGTAAGCCGAATGGTGAAAACAGCACCACATAATTCCCACAAACCGCAAGAATATTAGCGATAGTTGGCACAATCAAAGCTTGCAAGGTTAAACCATGCGTTCTCAAGCAGGCTAACATGACAGAATTTAACGCCAAAATAATCGTTCCTGTTCCATACAGCTGCATATAAGGGATCGCAATTGCAATTACATCATCTGGAATGTTCAAGAAGCGTAACAGAGGGTATGGCAAAAGAATAAAAATAGCTCCTAAAAGCAGACCAATTCCAATTGCTCCAAAGATTGCTGTATTCATTACCTTAGGAATCTCTTTGTGTTTTTTGGCACCAAGAAATTGCGCAATCATGATTTGTGTACCTACCGTTACAAACCCATAAACATTATATGACAAGCCAAAAAATTGGTTGCAGGCACCAACAGCAGCTACAGCCACTTCATCAAAGTGAGAAATCATCCATACATTGACGTTTCCCACCATCACATTGAAGAGAAATTCAACAAAAATTGGCCAGCTTAGAATGATTAATTCTTTGTCTGATCGGTTTAAAAACTTCATGGCAATACCGAACCTTACAAAATAAAATTGAAACCGTTTTATTCGATTTGTACATATTTTACTCTATACACATAAAAGGTAAAGACAAAAGCTATACTTTTTTCAATTAATCTTGATATCTGAAATTTAGTCCCAAGCTAATTCATAAACCTTATTTGAAACAGTTTTATTTTTACCGTTAACATTAGCATGGTATGCAACAGTTAAGTAACCGTGATTCTCATCAATGATTTGGATACTTTCAACTTCACTATGTTCACCTGAAATATCTAATCCACCAAATGCACTTAAATTTACATTTTCCCATTGAGATTGGTCATTACGAGCATAAAATGGAATCTTTACAATTTCCTTGTGATAGTATGACCATGAACCATTACTTAAACTTGGTGATTTTTGACTAGTAATATAAATATTACCAGAATTATCTAGATCACGCGTGGTGCTAGTTAAATCGTTCTAGACAATATGCCATATTATAAGCTAAAATAGCTATTTCTAGCCGCTGTTGAAAGCCTACTGGACTTCTTGCTCGATTATTCTCAGCGTTGTAATAACTAAGCAAAGAAAAGTCGCTTTCAATGCTTCTTCTAATTGCCATCATCGCTTACTATTGCGTGGACCTTGAAGCCATAATAATAGACTTTCTTGGTTGCTTTATAACCAATATCAGCTACGCCCCGAAAGATCTTGACACGATAATTGCGAACAGGCTGGCAAACTGGCACTGGGAAACTATCAATAATCAAAAATTCTCCAGCTGTTTTTACTTCTTGATTCCAAGCCTGACGGATACAACGAATTAGAGGCAAGAGCATCCGAGCTCGCCGATTAAAGCGAGAATGAGACAAGCCAACAAAGAATTTACAAAATCTTCGTTGAGACTCAATCCCAATTTCAGTTTGCCAAATGAGCATCGCTAAGATAGAACTATCAGGAAGCTTGGTCTGATCAACATTTTTACGATGTTTAAGTCCATCAGGCGCATAAAGCTTATATAGCGAGCGACAAATCACATTTAACCGATTAAAACTAACTTGTAAATGGTGAGAAAAACGCTTAAGCTTGAGATAGTTCAATTAGATCAGACTCTTTTCTATTTAAATTACTTACAACTTGAGTCTAGTCTAATTGGACTTTTTTATTAACTAAAACGATTTAACTAGCACCACGCGTACTACAAGCTAATTAACTAATTATGTCAACAGCTAAAAGCTAAAAAAGCTAACTTTTTTCGAACAAATATTCATGAAAGGCTTGGTATGATTGAGTTAGAGCGCACAAAAGAATTAGCAAAAAAATACAAAATGAATCTCCGTGAAGTAAATGACAAGGCAGGTTTAGGTAGAAATTCCATCTATAATTGGAAGAATCAAAGACCGGGAATTGATGCACTTAATGCAGTCGCAGATGTACTACATACGTCAGCCGATTATTTAAGTGGTAAGACAAACAATCCTAGCCCGTCACCTAAAGGTGATGAAACTGGTGGTATTTCTATTGATGGTGAAGTACCATATTTCTATCATGGCTACACTATTCCAGAAGACTACCTGAACATAGTTCGTCAACTTATGGAACGTGATATCAAAAAAGGACTTATTAAACGACATGACAACAGCAGATCAGAATAAACAAGAACTCATAGACTGGTTATTAGCCTATGCTAAAAAACGTGATATTATGGTTGAATTAGTTGAAGTAAATCCAACTTACCCATCCATTTCTTTAAAGAACTATAGATTCGCTGTCATTAATACTAATTGGCATCATCAAGAAGAAGTACCATTTTCAATAGGTCATGAGATTGGTCACATTATGCTGACTAATGGTGAAGTAGATTCTCGTCAATATATCACTTTTACAGAACAGAATTCCGAAGAAAGTCCAGCAGACATCTTTTCAATAAAGCTAATCTATAATTACTCCTGCAAAATGGGTGATTGCTTCGAAGATCCAGGTTTATTTATGCAAGCATACGGGATACCAAATCGAGTAGCTGATGCAACTAAAGAGATATTTAAGCGAGCAGCTTAACCATCAACTTCTATATTGATTTGATTACTAAAAGTTTTAGCATTAGTTTTTACACTACTTAAAATCCAATTAAACAAAAAATCGCTACTCAATTGAGTAACGATTTTTTCTATCCATCCAGTTCAACGCCTTGCAAGTCCTTCATCTTGCTATAAACTGCGCCACGTTGACTTGAATCAAACTCCAGAATAAGCATATCTCCGCCGCGAATTACGGTTTGCCCATTTGGTATGATCTCATCCCCATCACGGTGAATAGTTCTCACCCTAGTATCAACCGGCCATTGAACCTCAGAAATAGTTTTATCAACTAGTCTACTGCTCTCATAGACCGGCAGAGCCATTGTATCAGCCTGACCAGTATAGTTAGCCTTATGGTCACTACTCTTGTCCATAGCGGCTGCTAGAAGCCCGTAGATAGGCTTACCGCCAAGAAGTTCATCAACTAATAACGCAATGAAGGCCACCACAGCTAATGGCATCAAGTGAAGTAAGGACCCTACCATCTCAGTAATTAAGATAATTGCCGTAAATGGTGCACGAATGATTGCTGCAAAATATCCTGCCATTGAAAAAATCACTAGGTTAACTACTAAACGCTGCGGTAACAAGCCTAACTGTACCATCATCAGTCCATAAGTTGCACCAATCAAAGCGCCCATTGTCAAAATTGGCAGGAAAATACCACTAGGAAGACCTGAATCATAAGCAACAATGGAGAAAACAATTCTCATGACATAAAAGAATGCCAAAAGGCCGACTAGCCCCCAACCAGTTTTAGTAATCATGTTAGGTAAAGATAAGATTAATCGATTACCTGGACCCGTAATCAGTGGCCAAAAGTAAGCGATCGGAATCAAAATTGCCAAGGGGATCAAACCATGAAGCCAACGGGGCAAAAAGGTGATTTTAGCATAGACCTTCTTTAAACTAAATAAACCAACTTTATATAAATGACCCAATAAGCCTAATAAAATCCCTAAGATAAGCAAGTGCCAGTACAACGAAATCGGAAATGAATAGTTATATTGAATTGCTAGGGCGTGACGAATGCCAAACAAGTTTGAAACGACAAAGTTTGAAGCAATTGCGCCAGCTAAAGCATTCATCCAAACTAATGGTGAAAAGTTATGGAATACTTCTTCTAAGACAAACAAGGCACCACTCAAAGGAGCGCCAAAAGCGGCAGACAAACCACTTGAAGCCCCTGTTGCAAGCAGAATTCTAGTTTTTAATTTGTTCTGCTTGCATCCCTGAGCAACACCTTGACCAATTGTCGAGCCCAGCTGCAATGATGGTCCTTCTGGTCCTAGGAATAGCCCTGTGCCGATAACCAAGATACCACCGATTAATTTCCGCCATAAAATTGGAAACCATTGTAGTGATAGCTTCCCTTGCAGTTGCAATTTTACTTCTGGAATACCAGAACCACCAACATGGGGATATTGTTTAACAAAATAACCAGCAATTACCGCTACCGCAATAAAGCCAATGATAATCGCAATAAACCACAACGGATTCTGGTGCGCTAATTGAAACAAGTATAGCCAAAATCCAGATGTCTTTTCAATTCCAAATCTAAATAAGCCAACTACTACGCCGGTACATATTCCGACAAGTAGTGCTTGGAGCAACAGTTTAATATTAGTTCTGTTTGCCTCGTCTTTCATTACTTTCTCCCTCACAATAAAAAAACGTGTCACAAACTATTGTACAACAAAAAGCCAGCTAGAAATGTTCTAACTGACTTTTTTGTTTCATGTGAAACTAATTATTTTTCTTCATACCATTCGGTGTGGAAGACGCCTTCACGATCATTTCTAAGGTAAGTGTGCGCACCGAAGTAGTCACGTTGGCCTTGGATCATATTAGCTGGCCAGTTTGGATTAAAGATTGATTCCAACCAGTTAAGAGCTGCGCTCAAAGTTGGAGTTGGCACACCACACTTAGTAGCAAACTCAACTGATTTACGAAGCGCTGGCAAGTTTTCTTCCATCAACTTACGGAAGTAATCGTCTTGGAATAAATTCATGAGCTTACCGTTCTTGTCATAGGCTTTTTCAATATCCTTAAGCATTGCGGAACGAATGATACAACCTGCTTCCCAATCTTGAGCAATTGACTTGTATCTTAAGTCCCAATCATAAGCTTCAGCAGCCATAGTCAATTGTTGGAAACCTTGAGCATATGCGACAGCTTGGGCTAATTGCAATGATTTTTCGAACACGTCAACCATATCATCAGGGATTTCACCATTGTATTCAAACTTAGTTGGTTTAACGCCCTTTTCAATTACCAAGTGTGCTTGCTTACTCATGAAACGTGCCATTACAGCCTCGGCTACCACCGTTACAGGAGCGCCAAGTGCAACACCATCTTCGAGCATCCAGTTACCAGTACCTTTGTATGAAGCAACGTTCAAAATGTGATCGATTACGTGATCTGGAGTTAAATCATCTTTTTGTGCCAAAACTTTTGAAGTGATTTCACTAAGGTATGCTTCTACCTTACCGTGATTCCATTTATCAAAAATTGCTGACATCTCATCATCACTCTTGTGAGCAACGTCACGGAGCAAGTTGTAAACTTCTGAGAATTCTTGCATAATTCCGTATTCGATACCATTGTGCACCATTTTTACGTAGTGACCAGCACCTTCAGGACCCATGTAGTATACGCATGGCTTGCCTTCAGTATTCTTAGCAGCAATAGCTTCAAGAATTGGAGCAACTTCCTTATAAGCTGGTTCGTCACCACCTGGCATCAAAGCTGGACCATTTAAAGCACCTTCTTCACCACCGGAAACACCCATACCGATAAAGTGAATCCCATGCTTCTCCATTTCGTGGAAACGACGGTTAGTATCGTGATAATTTGAGTTACCACCATCGATTAAAATATCGCCTTTATCCAAAAGCGGCAGCAATTTTTGCAAAGTTTGGTCCACTGGATCGCCTGCCATAATTTGAATCAAAATCTTGCGTGGCTTTTCAAGTGAGTTTACGAACTCTTCCCAGGTGTAGCAAGGCTTTAATTTATCATCTTCATATTTTGCGAAAGCATCAACTTCTGGCTTGTCGATTGAGAAACCTGAAACGGAAAAGCCGTGGTTTCTAACATTTAAAGCAAGGTTTTTGCCCATAACAGACAAACCAATAACGCCGAATTGTTGCATGTTTAATAATTCCTCCATTAATCAAAGTTCATCAAGTATTATTATACGTTCTAGCACGCAAAAAAGCGAAACCAAAAGGTTCCGCTTTTTAAAATCTAGTTAATAATTTTTTTGTTATTGGGTAAAAGTGTTTCACACACTGCTCGGTAATATTTCCTAGGAAATATTACTTTTATTGATCAATACCCCAAAGTAAAATGTTAAATGCTAATGGTAATGTTAGCTCGGTAATGTATCCATCCTTTTTAGCCTGTTTTAAAGATGCTAGAACAAATTTACGTTGTTGACCCTTTAGCTTTTTGGCTGCTTTAACAGCTAAATTAAAGTCATACTCGTTTTTTCTAATAGCATTTTTTGATAACTATCTTTGCCCACAGAAATAGGTTGAGAATCGGAGTTTACAGTTACAATGTAGCTCCACTTGCTAAGTCGAGGAATATTTTTAATTGTTATAGCTTTATCAAACTTAGCTACTGCAGTTGAATTGCTGTTGTCTGCAGCGTTGGCAGTGACAGACGATGCTGAAGTAAAGCAGTAGCAAGTAAACCAATTAGAGCTTTTTTAGATTTCATAATTTAGCATCTTTTTACACATAGTGCTTATTGGCTAATAAGCATTAATTCATATCCAACACTGTCTATTATAAGCATCTGTATTCTATTTACTAGCCAACAGACTATTTTATATTTGAAATCGTATATAAAATGAGGCTATTTCCCAGGAAATATTTTCCCATACAAAAAAGCGGGACAAACGTCTCGCTTCTTTATAATTACTCAACCAAATTAGTGTTGTGAAGCACCGGAAACTGTATCAGGAGCAGGATCCTCTTCTGGTTCTGATTCTTCATGTTGAGATGCACCTGTTGCAGCGTCAGCTTCTAAGCCGTACTTTTCTGCAAAGTAACTGAATGGCTTCAAGTCTTCAGCTTGATACTTCTTGACAAAGGCTGGGTCATCAAGTGAGTTCAATTCAGTTGAGTAAGGCATTTCGTGAGTGTACTTGACGTCGATCAACATTGGACCGTCCATCTTCTTGAATTCGTCGACAGCATCTTCGAATTCCTTCTTGGTGCGTACAGTAACACCCTTAACATTCATACCTTCAGCAACCTTTGCCCAGTCGTTATCAGGGATAATAACACCAGATAATGGTTGGTTAGATTCATCTTCTTGTTCTGCTTGGATGTAACCCAAAGTTTCATTAGTGAAGACGATGTTCAAAATATGCATGTTGTAACGAGCCATAGTAAGAAGTTCTTGGTTCATCATAGCAAAACCACCGTCACCAGCTAATTGCCATATTTCACGGTCTGGGTAAACAGTTGCTGCAGTAAGAGCAGCTGGAGCACCATAACCCATAGTTGCGTGCAAGCCTGAAGTAGTCCACTTTTGATCATCATGCAAGTTCAAAAGACGGCATGAGTCAACGTTAACGTTACCAACATCAATAGCAAAGATGGCATTGTCATCAGCCTTCTTGTTGATAACATCCCAGATTGGTTCAGGACGTACAGGCATTTCATCTGAGTTCTTAAAGCTTGCTTGCCATGCATCCCAGTTCTCACGGTCTGCAATAGCAGCCTTGTAAAGTGGTGATTCGCTACGTTCTTCACCAGCGTCAATAATTGCTCTCAAAGCCTTCTTAGCATCTGCAAGCATTGAGACATCAGTTGAGTGACGCTTACCAAACTTGGCTGAATCAACATCAATTTGAATAACCTTAGCATCCTTAGGGAACCATAAAACTGAGAATGGTGAGTTGTTACCTACCCAAACAACTAAGTCAGTTGCGCTTTGGACTTCTTGAGCAGCCTTAGGTCCGATACGGCCGATAGTACCCATGTATGCTGGGAATTTGTCTTCTACTACACCCTTGCCCAAGTATGATGACATAATAGGGGTCTTGAACTTTTCAGCAAATTCCTTAACTTCTTCACCAGCATCCTTTGCACCTAAACCAATGTACATGGTTGGGTTCTTAGCTTCTTTCAAAAGCTTAACAGCTTCTTCAACTGAAGCCTTAGTTGGTGCTGGATAATTGTCTGCTGGATGAGCATCCTTGTTTACACGGAAGGTGTCATCAATCTTTTGCCAACCGTAGTCCTTAGGAATAATGATAACTGCAGGACCCTTTCTTGCGTAGGCTTGACGGATAGCTTCATCAGTTAAAATTGGAATTTGTTCAGCGGTCTTAGCTTGGCGGCACCAAACACTAGCGTTCAAGAACCACTTGTCTTCATCAAAAGCTTGGAAGAAGTCAATATCTTGACGGCTAGTTGGAACGTTAGCAACAATTGCTACCATTGGAGTCTTGTCAAACTTAGCATCATACAAACCATTGAATAAGTGGGCAGCACCAGGACCAGCTGAACCGAAACATACACCCAACTTACCAGTTAACTTATATTCTGCAGAAGCAGCTAAAGCACCAGCTTCTTCGTGACGTACTTCAATAAATTTCATCTTATCTCTAAAGTCATAGATAGCGTTCATACTTGAGTCGAATGAACCACCTGGGAAACCGTAGATATGATCAATTCCCCAATCGTAAATAACTTTAAGCATTGCATCAGAACCATTAATTTTTGTCATATAAGTGCATCTCCTTAACTTTTGTTCTTTCATAATGTATTAAAACACTTTTTTTCACATTTGCAAACCGATAAAATCACCGTTATTACGCAAATGAAAACGCTTTTGTAATAATAATCACTTCACAAGCTTTACCAAATTCAATATCTCAAAAAGCTGAATGGTAGCGTTTTATATTGTGATTTGATGAACATTATTATACTAAATTTCACTTATTTTATGTATATTCATTGTTACTTATAGTAAAAATTTAAGAAAAAATTTTTTACAATTTATTTCATAGCTATCCAATTTAGAAAAACGTTATTTTATAATTTTGCGCATAAAAATAACGTAGAATACTATTCCTACGCTATTTTTGTGCTATTCTACTTTTTCACTCTAGAGTAACGCCCATTTTGAATGTAAACACTCAAAATTGCCAAATCAGCTGGGTTAACTCCTGAAATTCGTTCTGCTTGAGCTAAAGTTTCAGGACGAATTTTTTCAAATTTTTGCCGTGCCTCAGTAGCTAAACCTTCGATTTGGTCATAATCAATATCTGCTGGGATTTTTTTGGCTTCTTGTCTCTTTAAGCGAGCAATTCTGGTTTCTTCTTTCTTGATATAGCCAGCATACTTGATACCAATCTCAACTTGTTCTTTAACGTAACGATCGCCTGGAACTTTTTCACCAGTTAACCGTTCAATATCAGCAATAGTAACATTAGGGCGACGCAAGAAAACATCGGCCTTAACACCGGCCTTCATCGGTTCCTGACCAATACTTTGCAAAAATTCCTGCACTTCATCAGTTAAATGAACCGTAATTTCATGCAGTCTCGTCTTTGCATCTTCAATCGCATGCTTCTTTTCTTCAAATCGTGCGAAGCGTTCGTCAGAAATTAAGCCCAGATCATGACCATATTCAGTCAAACGCAAGTCTGCGTTATCATTGCGTAAAATCAAACGATATTCTGCTCTACTAGTAAGTAGACGATATGGTTCATTCGTCCCTTTGGTTACCAAGTCATCGATTAACACGCCAATGTAAGCATCGTTACGGCCTAAGGTAAATCCTGGCTTATCTTGAGCAGATAATGCCGCATTAATTCCTGCAATTAAACCTTGACCAGCTGCTTCTTCATAACCTGATGTTCCATTCATCTGGCCTGCAGTAAATAAATGCTTTACGTTTTTGGTTTCCAAAGTATGCTTCAATTGCCATGGTTCAACCACATCGTATTCAATTGCATATCCTGGTCGCATCATTTCCGCATGTTCTAATCCCGCAACAGAATGAATCATCTTTAATTGAATTTCTTCTGGCATTGAAGTTGAAAAGTCGCCTACATAAACTTCCTTGGTAGTCTTTCCTTCTGGTTCAAGGAAAATTTGGTGGCGATCCTTATCTGCAAAGCGGACAACTTTGTCTTCAATTGAAGGACAATAACGTGGGCCTACACCCTTGATAATTCCAGAAAACATCGGTGCACGGTCAAGATTGTTTCTAATAATCGTGTGTGTGGTTGGATTAGTATAAGTCATCCAACAAGAAATTTGTTTTTGTAAATAATCTTCATCACGACTTTCATATGAAAAGTGCCGTGGGGTTTTATCACCAGGTTCTTCCTCAGTTTTAGAATAGTCAATTGTATTGCCGTTAACACGTGGAGGAGTACCGGTTTTAAAACGACGCAGCTTAAAACCTAACTTTTCTAGATTTTCCGACAGCTTAATTGAAGGAGTAGTGTTATTTGGACCTGAAGAATAAGTCAATTCCCCAATAATAATTTTACCGCGAGCCGCTGTACCTGTAGTCAAAACAACGCTTTTAGCATGATACTTCGCACCAGTATTGGTAATCACACCTTTGCAGACGCCATCTTCAACTACCAATTCATCCACGATAGCCTGACGCAAGGTCAAGTTGGGCGTATTTTCGATCGTATCCTTCATGTGTTCATGATATTGCCACTTATCAGCTTGAGCACGTAGCGCACGCACAGCTGGCCCCTTACCCGTATTTAACATCCGCATTTGGATATAGGTAGCATCAATGTTCTTTCCCATTTGACCACCTAAAGCATCAATCTCACGGACAACTGTCCCTTTAGCTGGTCCACCAACAGATGGATTACATGGCATAAAGGCCACCATATCCAAACCAATCGTAACCAGCAAAGTTTTTTGTCCCATGTGGGCACTTGCCAACGCAGCTTCACATCCAGCATGCCCAGCACCGACAACGATTACATCATATTCATTTGAATCATATGTTTTAACCATTTTCATCCTACTTTCCTAAACAGAATTGACTAAATAATTGCGTGATTAATTCATCTGGGGCACTTTCACCAGTGATTTCACCTAAAGTATCCCAAGCACCAGTAAAATCAATTTGTGCAATATCAACAGGGACACCATCTTCAACTGCTTGAATTACATCTTCCAATTCTTTCTTAGCCTTATGCAATAAGGAAGCTTGGCGTTGATTGGTTACCATAATTTGATCATTAGAATTTTCAATCCCAGCAAAAAATAGCTTATTAATCAATTCTTCAAGCGTATCTAAGTTTTGTTCTTTCAAAATCGAAGTTGAAATAACATCACTACCCGTTAGTTTCTCCATCTCAGTAGTTGTTATTTTTTGACCTAAATCCGACTTATTTAAGATCACGATTCGCTTCTTGTCCTTTGTCGCTTCAATTAAGGCTTGATCTTCAGCTGTTAATGCTTGACTAGCATCGATTAACAACAAGACCAGATCTGCTCGCTCCAAGGCCTTTTTTGATCTTTCTACACCAATTTTTTCCACCTTATCTTCAGTGTGGTGGATTCCAGCAGTATCAATTAGCTCTAGCGGTACTCCTTTTACAGACACATATTCTTCTAGCGTATCACGCGTTGTTCCAGCCACATCGGTCACAATCGCTTTGTCGCTTTGAGTCAGATAATTCAATAAAGAAGACTTTCCCACATTAGGACGACCAACAATTGCAGTAGCCAAACCATTGCGCAAGATTTTTCCTTCTTGTGCTGTCTTCAATAAGCGATTAATTTTATCAATTACTGATCTAGATGTGTCTGCCATCTGTTTTGCGGTAACAGTATCTGCATCATACTCTGGATAATCGATATTAACCTCAACGTTAGCCAAAGTATTCAGAATTTCCTGCCGCATTGCCTGAATCTTGTGTAACAATCCACCAGCTAATTGACCAACAGCCACTTGTCGTGCCTTATCCGTCTTGGCCCGAACGATATCCATCACACTCTCAGCTTGAGTTAAGTCAATTCGTCCGTTCACAAAAGCACGTTTAGTAAATTCACCAGGATCAGCCATTCGCGCACCGTGACTCAGCAACAATTGTAAAATATGATTAGTTACCACGATTCCGCCATGGCAATTGATTTCTACAATATCTTCACGTGTAAAGGTCTTGGGCGCACGCAGCACTGTCACCATTGCTTCATCAATCGTTTTCCCAGTATCCGGATCGATAATATGACCATAGTGAATAGTATGTGTCGGCACCTTGCTTAGATCTTCGCCTTTAAAAACCTCATCAGCAATCTTAATTGCATCCTCACCAGACATTCTTACGATTGAAATTCCGCCTTCACCGATGGGGGTTGAAATTGCTGCAATAGTATCGAACTCTGTCAAAGTTTGAGCCATAATTCTTCCCTTTTCTCAATAAAAAAAGCGCATTATACCACCACGAATAACCATGATGGATAAAGCACTTTGACTACTTTATCTAAAAATCATTTTAGACTAATATTCTTTTATTTCTTTTTGCGTCCTAAACGCTTGTAAGCCCTTCTTAGTTTACGTTTGCGTTCACGCTCAGCCTCAGCCTTTGCTTCTTGCTCTCTTCTATATTTAATAGGATTTTGCAAGATAAAGGTTTGAAGCGCCTGGAACAAGTTGGAAATTACCCAGTAAAGTGTAATAGCTGACTGGAAGTTTAAGGCCATCACACCAACCATGATAGACATTCCGTACATCATTACTTTGGTCATTCCATTTTGCGATGATTTTGGCGTCGATAATTGACTAATATACGTCGATAAGAACGTAAAGATCATTGCTAAAATAGGCATGATGTAATATGGATCGGGCTTGCTTAAATCCATCCATAAGAAGCGCCCAGTTTGTAACTGCGGTGTACGTAAAATCGCACCATACAGTGCATACATAACTGGCAACTGGATCAGGACAGGCAAACATCCAGTATAAGGATTTACGCCTGCTTCTTTATAAAGCTTGTTAGTTTCTTGTTGTAATAATGTTCTTGATTCAGTGTCACGTCCTGGATATTTCTTACGCAACTCATTAATTTGTGGTTGGATGCTTTGCATCTTAGTAGTACTTCGAATTGAAATAGCATTCAAAGGTACTAAGATGACACGAACAATGACGGTGAAGACAATAATTGCCCAGCCATAACTGTTCCCCATTAACTTAGCTAGCCACAAAATAAAAGCTGACATGTAATAAACGATCCAACGGTCCCACCAATTACCACTTGTATGTGAGATTGGCGTTGCTTGACCATTTGCTCCCGTAGTAGCACATCCTGTCAATACAACAGCAAGTATTGCTACTGCTAAGACTGCAAGAAGACGTTTGACATTTCTCTTGGTCAGAATGTCCTTCAATCTATTTTTCCTCAACTTTATCTGGCATTTCTTCAATAATATGAGCTAACGATAATGCGTGAAGCAAGTTTTTACGCACCTGAGCCATATTAAAATCGCGAGCATAAGGTCGCGTAATGATTAAAAAATCAACATGCGGATTAATCTGCAATTTTTCTTCATCAATCACGGCCCGAATATAACGCTTGAGTCGATTACGTGCGACTGCGGTATGACCAACCTTTTTGCCCACAGAAATTCCTACTCGAAAGTGTTTATTTTCTGTTTTTTCTACCTTATAAATGACAAAAGCTCGGTTAGCGACTGAGTCGCCAGATTCGAAAACTTGCTGGAAATCTTTTTCAGATTTTACTCGATAAGACTTTCTCAAAACGTTTCATTCCACTCTAGTAGACTAAAAAAACCACTGGGATTCAGTGGTTTAAGCAGATAAGACTTTTCTACCTTTTGCACGGCGTCTTGCTAAAACCTTACGGCCATTTGATGTGCTCATACGCTTCATAAAACCGTGAACACGTGAACGGTGACGCTTCTTAGGTTGGTAAGTTCTCTTAGTTGTCATATTAAACTGCACCTCCATAAATTTTTGTGCCAATTGCACAATTTCTTATTAAGGATAGCACGAAAAGCCATAAAAACCAAGTATTTTAAGAAAAAAAGACTTTTAAATCCCGTGAATATTTTCTAAAAATTCATTGTTTTTCATGTGGATAAAAAATAAAATATTTTTCTTACGTATAATTTCCACAAGATAATTCCCAACGTTTTCCACAACTCACATGGTGTTAAAAACTTAATTCACACCATGTGGATAACGCATATGGTATTTTACCTCAAGTATTGATAGAATAATATCCATAATTCACAGCTGTACTGTGCATAAATTAACAGTTTTGCTCTTATCATGTCAAAATGTGCATATCACTTTAATAGTTATCAACAGGCTGTGTACTTTGTTGATTTCTTTTTCACCTGTGGAAAACCAGTTAAGTAAATGGTAAAATAAATTTGCTTTTTACTAACTGGGGGAATGTACATTGTTCGACATTAATAAATTTTGGGAACACTTTAATGACGAGATGCGTGCTCGTTTCAACGAAGTTGCCTACAATGCATGGTTCAAAAATACTAAACCTATTTCATATAATGGAAAAACACATGAATTAAAAATTTTAGTTCAAAATCCTGTTTCTAAAGGTTACTGGGAAAAGAATCTATCTTCTCAATTGATTCAATCTGCCTACGGTTATGCCGACATCGAGATCTTACCTGTATTTAAAATATCTGAAGATGCGGATATTACAGAAAGGATCGTAACACCTGCGCCAAAGCGTGAAGCGCAAGTTCAACAGCCTAATTTGCCAGAAAAAGAATTCACTAAAGACTTGAAGTTAAACGAAAAATACACTTTTGATAACTTCGTTCAAGGTGAGGGAAACAAGTTGGCCGCCGGTGCTGCACTTGCTGTAGCCGACAGTCCTGGTAGTTTTTACAATCCTTTATTTATTTTTGGTGGCGTTGGTTTAGGTAAAACACACCTGATGCAAGCTGTTGGGCATCAAATGCTAGCAGAGCGACCTAACGCAAAAGTTGTCTATATACAGAGTGAAACTTTTGTTAATGACTTCATTAATTCCATCAAAAATAAAACGCAGGACAAATTCCGCGAAAAATACAGAACTTGTGACCTGCTTTTAGTTGATGATATTCAATTTTTTGCCAAAAAAGAGGGGATTCAAGAGGAATTCTTCCATACTTTTGAGACACTTTATAACGATCAAAAACAGATCGTAATGACTAGCGATCGGTTGCCTACAGAAATCCCAGATCTATCAGAGCGTTTAGTTTCTCGATTTACATGGGGCTTGCAAGTCGAAATTACGCCTCCCGATTTGGAAACCAGAATCGCTATTTTGCGACGCAAAGCTGAAACAGAAGGTTTGACTATCGATGATGGTACGCTTAACTATATTGCATCTCAAGTTGATACTAACATTAGAGAACTTGAAGGGGCTTTAGTTAAAGTTCAAGCTTATGCCACAATTGAAAAAGCAGATATTGACGTTAACCTTGCGCGTGAAGCATTAGTTGACCTCAAATTAGTTCAAAAAAATCGTGGATTACAAATCTCTAAAATACAGGAGGTTGTCGCAAACTATTTCCAAACTTCAACTGCTGAATTAAAGGGTAAAAAGCGTGTACGGCAGATTGTAGTTCCTCGGCAAATAGCAATGTATCTTTCTCGTGAATTAACAGATGCCAGTTTGCCAAAAATTGGTCAAGAATTTGGGGGAAAAGATCATACCACTGTCATGCATGCTTATGATAAAATCGACAAGCAGATGAAACTTGATTCTGATATCAAAACTGCTGTCTTTGACCTAAAGCAAATTTTGGAGCACTAAAAGTTATCCACTGTGGAAAAATAAACAAGTTTTACACAAGTTTTTAACCGTAACAAGTCCGTTATTTTAGGCTTCTTATGAGTTTTCAACAGAACTCACAGGCCCTACTACTACTAATTAATTATATAATTACTAATAAAGAGAAATCACACAGCTATTCTTGGGAGGAAAAACATGAAGTTTACAATTAATCGCAATCTGTTTATCGAAAACCTCAATAATGTAATGCGGGCCATCTCATCAAGAGCTACTATTCCAATTCTTAGTGGAATTAAGTTAGACTTAACAGAAGATGAACTTACGCTAACCGGTAGTGATACAGATATTTCAATTGAAATTCAAATTCCAGTCAATGATGATTTAAATGTGGAATCTACAGGTTCTATTGTTTTACCAGCTAGATTCTTTAGTGAGATCGTAAAAAAATTGCCTGGTAAAGACTTCTCATTTGAAGTAAAAGAAAGTTTTCAAACTCAGATCATATCTGAAAATAGTGAATTTACAATTAATGGTTTAGATGCTAATAACTATCCACGTTTACCAGAAATTTCAGATGCTGCTTCATTCACTATTTCTGGTAAAACTTTCCGTGAAATCATTAATGAAACGCAATTTGCTACTTCCAATGATCAAACACGAGCAATTTTAACTGGGGTACGTTTCTTCTTTAGTCCAGATAAAATTAAAGCTGTCGCAACTGATTCCCACCGTTTATCTCAAAGAACAATTGCTTTAGAAAACGGACCTCAAGCTGAAACTGATTTGATTATTCCTGGTAAAAGTTTGCAGGAATTAGCTAGAATCATTGGTGAAGCTGATCCAGAAGTTAAAGTTTGCCCAGGTGATAACCAAGCTTTATTTGTAATTGGCAACTTGTCCTTCTATTCACGTCTTTTGGACGGAAATTATCCAGACACTGATCGCTTGATTCCGACTGAAAAGACCACTAGTGTTGAATTTGACATTTCCGAATTATCTAGTGCCCTTGAACGTGCCAGTTTGTTAACTCATGCTGGCCGTAACAACGTGGTTACTTTGACTTTAGATATAGAAAATCAATCAGCTAAGTTATCAGGTAAATCTGCGGAAATTGGTAATGTTGAAGAAGATGTTAGCTTCAGAAATCTTGAAGGAAACAATTTAGAGATTTCCTTCAACCCTGACTATATGCGTGATGCGTTAAGAGCTTCAGTAACAGATTCTGTAATTATGAGTTTTACTAAGCCACTTCGTCCATTTATCATTAATCCAGATAAAGAAGACATTGAATTTGTGCAATTAATTACGCCAGTTAGAACATATTAATCAAGTACACAATATTTAGGTCATAAAAAGTCGTCAAATAAGGCGACTTTTTATTTTGCTTTTAAACGAAAACGCAAAATATTGGCGTATATTTATTTTTTTACCGTGCTAGTGTGATTAGGTTATTTTGAAAAAAAGCTCTGAAAAGGCTTATAAGAGCGATTTAGTTTGTTATTTGGGTTGAAAACTAATATAATTATATAGGTATAAAGCGTATTGAAGGTGAGCATTATTAAGTATTTTAAAGTTGACGGCGATCATATTACTTTGGGGCAATTCCTGAAGGAAGAGAGCATTATTTCATCAGGTGGACAAGCTAAATGGTACTTAAAAGATAATCCAGTAACTTTAAATGGTGAACTTGAAGATCGAAGAGGCAAAAAGATGCATGTTGGTGATCATGTAGTGGTTAATGGCCAAGAATATGAGTTTCGGTAGGGAAGTCAATGTATCTTGATCATTTTACTGTACAGAATTTTCGTAATTTAAAAAAGCTTGACGTAAATTTTGATTCAAACGTCAATATTTTTATTGGCAAAAATGCTCAGGGCAAGACCAATTTGCTAGAGGCAATCTATTTTTTAGCATTAACACGTTCACATAGGACCAATAATGATAAAGATTTAATTGGTTTCGGCGGTGAGTTTACCAATTTACTTGGGCATGTACATAAAAGCCAGGTGGAGCTTGATTTACGTGTTTTGATCACCCAAAAAGGTAAAAAAGTATGGATTAATCGAGTTGAGCAGGCGAAGTTGTCTAAATACGTAGGTCAGCTGAATGCGATTTTATTTTCACCGGAAGACCTCGAGTTGATCAAGGGTGCACCAGCACTACGGCGGAGATTTATGGATCAAGAATTTGGTCAAATAAATGCAGAGTATTTATACTTCGCAAGTAAGTATCGGCAAGTTTTAATTCAAAAGAATAATTATCTGAAGCAGCTAGCTAAAGGTAAGGCAAAGGATCAGGTCTTTTTAGATGTACTTTCAGATCAACTAGCTGGTATCGCCGCTGAAGTTGTCTTTCGACGATTTAAATTTCTTAAGTATCTTAGTCACTATGCTAGCGATGCTTATGCACATATTAGTTTGGGCAGTGAGCAGCTTTCAATTGCTTATCATCCATCAGTGGCTGACATCCAAGCTGATGACAGTACAGAAGAAATTTATCAAAAGATTTTAGCAAGTTATGCACGAAATAAGGCAAGTGAAATTCGCAAGGGGACAACTACTTCTGGGCCGCACCGTGATGATATTGAATTTAAACTTGATGGTCAAAATGCACATCTTTATGCTTCGCAAGGGCAGCAGCGTTCAATTGCACTTAGCGTCAAGCTGGCGGAAATTCAATTGGTGCATCAACTAACAGATGAGTATCCTTTACTCTTGCTGGATGATGTAATGAGCGAGTTAGATCATGGTCGACAAAGTGCGCTACTTAATTATATTCATGGGAAAACGCAAACCTTTATTACTACGACTGACTTAGAGGGGATTTCCTGGGAAATAATTAAAAAGCCGCGTGTGTATCACATTCAATCAGGCAAAATTAGTTTGGAGAAGGAGAATTAAATGGCTGATAATTCAAAAGAAAATCTTGAAAAGGTCAAAAAATATGAAAAAGAGGCTGACAAGTATAATGCCAGTCAAATTCAGGTTCTTGGCGGTCTAGAAGCTGTACGTAAGCGGCCAGGTATGTATATCGGTTCGACTAGTTCTCAGGGATTGCACCACTTAGTGTGGGAAATTATTGATAACAGTATTGATGAACGACTTGCTGGTTTTGCGACCAAGATTGAAGTTACGATTAACGAAGATGGTAGTGTCACCGTTCAAGATGATGGACGTGGGATTCCTGTAGATATTCAAGAAAAAACAGGTCGTCCTGCATTAGAGACTGTATTTACTGTACTTCACGCCGGTGGTAAATTCGGCGGTGGTGGATATAAGGTTTCTGGTGGTTTGCACGGAGTTGGGGCTTCAGTAGTTAACGCTCTGTCCACTAAACTTGATGTTACCGTAATGCGTGATGGCAAAAAGTACTTTATCGATTTCGATCATGGCCGTGTTAAGGATGAGATGAAACAAATTGGCACGGTTCCACTTGATGAACATGGGACGATTGTTCACTTCTATCCAGATCCAGATATTTTCACAGAAACTATTGTTTTTGATGACAAGATCTTGAAGAACAGAATCCGTGAATTGGCCTTTTTGAACAAGGGATTAACTTTAACCTTTACTGACAAGCGTAAAGACACTGCCGAAACAGATGTGTATAAGTTTGAAGGTGGGATTAAGGAATACGTTGCCTTTTTGAACAAGAGACAAGAAGTATTATTTGATGATCCAATTTATGTTGAAAGCACCTATAATGGCATTGATGTTGAAGTGGCTTTGCAATATACAAATGGCTATAAGACTACTTTGATGACTTTTGCCAATAATATTCACACCTATGAAGGTGGGATGCACGAGGCTGGTTTTAAGACTGCGTTAACACGTGTGGTTAATGACTATGCACATAAGTCTAAGATCTTGAAAGATAAGGACGATAATCTTTCCGGTGAAGACATTCGTGAAGGAATGACAGCTATTGTCTCAGTTAAGCACCCTAGTCCGCAATTTGAAGGTCAGACTAAGACCAAGTTAGGTAATTCGGATGCTAGAACTGCTGTAGATAAGGCTTTTTCAGAAACCTTTAGTCGTTTCTTGATGGAAAATCCTTCAGTTGGGCGCAAGATTGTAGAAAAGGGTCAATTAGCCGAACGAGCTAGAACTGCTGCCAAGCGTGCACGTGAAGTAACAAGAAAGAAATCTGGTCTGGAAATTGCTAATTTACCAGGTAAGTTAGCCGACAATACAAGTAACGATCCAAGTATTTCAGAACTGTTTATCGTCGAGGGTAACTCAGCCGGCGGTTCTGCTAAGCAAGGTAGATCACGTTTAACACAGGCTATTTTGCCAATCAGAGGTAAGATTTTAAATGTTGAAAAAGCTTCGATGGATCGAATCTTGGCTAACCAAGAAATTAGATCTTTATTCACAGCTTTAGGAACAGGCTTTGGTGCTGACTTTGACGTTTCAAAAGCACGTTATCACAAATTGATTATCATGACTGATGCCGATGTCGATGGTGCCCACATTAGAACCCTGCTGTTGACCTTGTTCTATAACTATATGCGCCCAATGATCGACAAGGGCTATGTTTATATCGCCAAGCCACCTCTATACCAAGTTCGTCAGGGGAAAGTGGTCAGATATCTTGATACTGACGAAGAATTGCATGATTACTTAGGTAGCTTGCAACCAAGTCCCAAGCCTACTGTGCAACGTTACAAGGGGTTAGGTGAAATGGACCCAGAGCAGTTGTGGGAAACTACTATGAATCCAGAAAATAGAAGACTGGATCGGGTAAGTCCTGAGTATGCTAAAGATGCTGACGCAGTCTTTGAGCTCTTAATGGGAAATGAAGTTTCACCAAGACGTGACTTTATTCAAAAGAATGCTAAATATGTTGAAAACTTGGATGCATAGGAGGATTAGATGGACGAGAATCAAACTCAAGATCATAGAATTAAAAACGTCGATCTAACTAGCATGATGCGTAGTTCATTTTTGGATTACGCAATGTCAGTTATTGTTGCACGTGCTTTACCTGATGTTCGTGATGGCTTAAAGCCCGTACAACGTCGTATTCTTTACGGTATGAGCGAGTTGGGTGTAACGCCTGATAAACCATACAAGAAGAGTGCCAGAATTGTTGGGGAAGTTATGGGTAAGTTCCACCCCCATGGTGATTCCTCAATCTATCTTGCTATGGCACACATGGCACAAGATTTCTCATACCGTTACATGTTAGTCGATGGTCACGGTAACTTCGGTTCTGTCGATGGTGATGAGCCAGCCGCAATGCGTTATACCGAAGCAAGAATGAGTAAAATTGCTGTGGAAATGTTGCGCGATATCAACAAAAACACCATTGATTGGCAAAGAAACTATGATGATACCGAAAATGAACCGGTTGTCTTACCTGCTAGAATTCCTAACTTGCTTGTTAACGGTGCTAACGGGATTGCCGTTGGGATGACAACAAATATCCCGCCACATAACTTGACTGAAGTTATTAGTGGTTTGCACATGTTAATGAAAAATCCTGATGCTACAACCAAGGACTTGATGAAAGTTATCCCAGGTCCCGATTTTCCAACTGGCGGAATTATTATGGGACGTGGTGGTATCTACCGTGCTTATGAGAGTGGTAAGGGTAACATTGTTGTTCGCGCCAAAACCAATATTGAGACTGAAAAGAGCGGCCGCGAGCGCATAATTGTGAGCGAAATTCCATTTATGGTAAACAAGGCTGAATTGGTGAAGAAAATTGCTGATTTGGCTCGAGAAAAGACTATCGATGGAATTACTGGTGTGCGTGATGAATCAGACCAGACAGGGATGCGGATTACCATTGATATTCGCCGTGATGCTAGTGCTAGCGTTGTTTTGAATAATTTATTCAAGCAAACTCAAATGCAGGCTAACTTTGGTATGAATATGGTGGCTATTGTTGATGGTGCGCCACACTTTTTAACCCTGAAGCAAATGCTGCAATATTACTTGGATCACCAAGAAGATGTTGTAACTCGCAGAACAAGATTCGAGTTAGCTAAGGCAGAGGCAAGAGCCCACATCCTTGAAGGGTTAAGAATCGCTCTGGACAATATTGATGAAATTGTCCACATTATCCGCAATAGTCAATCAAGTGACATTGCTAAAGCAACTTTGATTAGCCGCTTTGGCCTTGATGATAAGCAATCTCAGGCTATCTTAGATATGCGTTTGGTTCGCTTGACTGGCTTGGAGCGCGATAAGGTAGAAGCTGAATACAAGGAATTACAAGCTAAAATTGCTGACTACAAAGATATTTTGGCTAAGCCTGAGAGAATTGACCAAATTATCTATGACGAATTGCTTGATATTCAAAAACGATTCGGTGATAAGCGAAGAACCGAAATTGGTGCTAGCGAAGTCGTTTCAATTGAAGATGAAGATTTGATTGAAAAGCAAAATATTCTGTTGACGGTTACCCATAATGGCTATATTAAGAGAATGCCAATTCAGGAATTTAAGACTCAAAACCGTGGTGGTAAAGGTATCAAGGGAATGGGTGTACAAGATGGCGACTTTATTGAGCATTTGATTTACTCAAGTACGCACGATCTATTACTCTTCTTCACCAATGCCGGCAAGGTTTACTCTAAGAAGGCCTATGAAATTCCTGAATATGGCCGTATGGCTAAAGGCTTACCAGTAGTAAATCTTTTGCAATTGGAAAAGGGAGAAAAGGTTCAAACAGTCATTAACATTCCAGAAAATGCGGATGACAATTACTTGTTCTTTATTACCAAGATGGGTACCGTTAAACGGACACACGTTAGCGAATTTTCTAATATTAGAAATAGTGGTCTAATTGCCTTAACCTTGAAGGATGGCGACGAATTGAGTAATGTTTTGACTACTGATGGTAAGCAAAATATCTTGATCGGAACGCATTTAGGTTATGCGGTAACCTTTAGTGAAAACGATGTCCGGGCAATGGGTAGAACTGCTGCGGGTGTTCGCGGAATCAATTTAAGAGAGAATGACTATGTAGTTGGATCTGGCGTTTTAGGTGCTGATGATCAAGTCTTGGTAATCTCTGAAAAGGGCTATGGCAAACGGACGCCAGCCGCAGAATATCCAGTTAAAGGCCGTGGCGGTAAAGGCATTAAGACTGCCAATATTACTGAAAAGAATGGTCCTTTGGCCGGCGTAACAATCATCAATTCAAATAATGATGTTATGGTAATTACTACTGATGGGATTATGATTCGCTTCAAGATTGAGGATGTTTCTCAAACTGGTCGTAGTACAATGGGCGTTCGCTTAATTAAAGTCAATGACGGCAGTCAGGTTGCAAGCTTAACTATTGTTCCGACTGAAGAAGAACAAGATCAAACTGGTGACGATGACGAGCCCAAAAATGAATAATTAATTAAGAAAAACAAAAATTTTGAACTTTTAAAAAAATTATCAAACTTTTTTGCGTAATAAATAATGAGCAGTAAAAAAACTGTTAGGATCACGTGAAAACTGTTTGGTAATTTTTTGTTTATATGCTAAAATTAGAAATTGCGAGTAATATTCCATTACTCCTTGTTCTTGATTTTAGCAAGAACCATATAGTCCAAAAGGAGGTGCAATAGTCATGGCAACTACAAAGTACGAAGTAACTTACATCATCAAGCCAGATGTTGACGAAGACAACAAGAAGGCAGTTGTAGAAAACTACGACAAGGTTATCGCTGATAACGGTGGTACTATGGTAGAATCCAAAGACTGGGGCAAGCGTCGTTTCGCATATGAAATTGATAAGTATCGTGAAGGTACTTACCACATTATGACTTTCACTGCTGACAACGCTGACGCAGTTAACGAATTTAGCCGTTTGTCAAAGATTGACAACGCTATCTTACGTTCAATGACCGTTAAGTTAGATAAGTAATTTTAATTTATTATCCGTTATGTGATTTAGGAAAGGAAGGTACATGAGTATGATTAATAGAGTTGTACTTGTTGGCCGTTTAACACGTGATCCTGAATTACGTACTACTGGGAGTGGAATCTCGGTTGCTACGTTTACTCTTGCTGTTGACCGTCAATTTACAAATAGCCAAGGTGAGAGAGGCGCAGATTTCGTCAGCTGTGTAATTTGGAGAAAGTCAGCAGAAAACTTCTGCAACTTTACTTCAAAGGGTTCATTAGTTGGAATTGATGGCCGAATTCAAACCAGAAGTTATGATAATAAAGATGGGCAAAGGGTATATGTAACCGAAGTTGTTGTTGATAACTTCGCATTGCTCGAATCACGCAAGGATCGTGAAGCCCGCGGTCAAAATGGTGGTTATACACCAAATAGTGGAAATGCTGGCAGTCAACCTGCTAACAATTTCCCAAATAATGGCGGATCACAAGGTAATTCACAGACTAATAACAATCAAAATAATTCACAAGATCCATTTAGTGGCTCAGGTGATACGATTGATATTTCTGATGACGATCTACCATTTTAAACTAAATTAAAGAAAGGATTCTAGAACATGGCTCAACAAAGAAGAGGTGGCCGTCGTCGTCGTAAGGTTGACTACATCGCAGCTAACCACATCGACTACGTTGACTACAAGGATGTCGATCTGTTGAAACGTTTTATCTCAGAAAGAGGTAAGATTTTACCACGTCGTGTTACTGGCACTAGTGCTAAGAACCAACGTAAGGTAGCTAATGCAATTAAGAGAGCTCGTATCATGGGCTTGTTACCATTCGTTGCTGAAGACTAATTTAGATCGAAATAAACCAAAAGGACAGGACACAAGGTTCTGTCCTTTTTTCGTATAATAATTAAAAAAATTCTCTCTTCGTATTGTACCTACTGTTTTCAATCATGAGCCGGAATAAGGTATAATTAACACTGATATACTATATCTATTAGGAAGGATCTTCATGAAGGATTTTTTACGTAAGCTAGAATTGCCTGAATTTATTAAGGATTCACGGCTGACAGCTTCTATAATCATTGCACTTTCTCTTTCATTATTGGGAAGCATTATTGCGATGATTATGAATCCATTGTTTGGTTTGGCAATGCTTTTAGTCTTTATTTTGACCGTTGCCTTTGCCATCTATGGGACCTATATTTTAGCGGGTAATGCAAATAGCTTTGCGGTTAATTTGTCTTACCGGATAAAGCGTAGTGAACAAGAAGCAATGATTAAGATGCCGTTGGGAATTTTGCTTTATGATTCGGATCACCAAATTCAGTGGGTTAATCCATATCTGCAATTATATTTAAAGAGTACAGATTTAGTGGGGCACACAATTGAATCAGTTGACCCTGATCTGAATAAGCTACTTAATGAAGCAATTGAGGCAAAAACAGCAGAAAATCATCTGGTTGATTGGGATGGTCACCGATTTGAAATGGTGGTCCAAAATAATTTAGGCGTAATATATTTATTGGATATTACGCGCTATGCCAAAATTGAAGATAAATATAAAGCTGAACGATTGGCGATTGGTCAAATTTTCATCGATAATTATGATGAGCTAAGTGAAGCAATGCATGATCAAGAATTGACCAGCATGAGTTCATATGTGCAAAATACATTGAGTGATTATGCGAAAAAGTTTAACGCATATTTAAAACGGATTGATGAAGACCATTTCTTGATCTTGATCCATATGCAAGAATTAGCTGAGATGGAGAAGGACAAATTCTCTGTTTTAGATAAGGTGCGTCAAGAAACGAGTAGAAACAATAGGCCACTTACTTTATCTATGGGAATTGCTTTTGGGAGTGATTCTTTGTCTGAAATTGCCAACCAGGCTCAATCTAACTTGGATTTGGCCCTAGGTCGAGGTGGAGACCAGGTTGTCTTACGTCAACCCGGTAAAGACGCCCGCTTTTATGGCGGTAAGTCTAATCCGATGGAAAAGCGGACTAGAGTTAGAGCAAGAATGGTTTCACAAGCAATTAGTGAACTATTTAAAGATGCCGATCAAGTTTTTGTTGTTGGTCATCAGCGTCCTGACATGGACTCAGTCGGTAGTGGGATTGGCGTAGTAAAATTAGCTCGTCTTCACGGAGTTAAAGCTAATTTTGTTTTAGATACTAATAAGACAAACTATGATGTTGGTCGCTTGGTCACCTTAATGCAACAGAAAAATCAGGATAAGGATATTTTTATTAACCCTGATGTAGCTTTAGCTCAAGTTACTGACAAGTCAATGTTGGTAATGGTTGATCATTCGAAGTATTCAATTACTTACTCACGGTCACTTTATGATCGTTTGAAGAATCGAATCATCGTTATTGATCACCATAGACGAGGCGAGGAATTCCCTGAAAATCCAATGTTAACCTATGTTGAACCATATGCTTCTTCGGCTTGTGAATTGGTCACTGAAATGATTGAATATCAGCAGCCAGCTAACGGTAAGCGAGTTTTGACCGATATTGAAGCTACAGCAATGTTAGCCGGGATTGTGGTCGACTCCAAGGAATTCTCGTTGAGAACAGGAACTAGAACCTTCGATGCGGCTAGTTACTTACGTTCAATCGGGGCTGACTCAGCAGTTGTAAGCATGCTCTTGAAAGAGGACATTGATAGTTTCCTCGAACGGACGCATTTAGTAGCCACTTTGAAGATGGTGAAGCCACATATGGCCGTATTATGTGGACCTGATGATAAGATTATAGATCCGATCATTACAGCGCAGGCGGCTGATACTGCACTTGATTTGGAAAATGTGGGTGCTAGTTTCGCAATTACGCGGCGCAGTGATAATACGATTGGTATTTCAGCTAGATCAATGGGTAAGATCAACGTTCAAATTATTATGGAAAAATTGGGCGGTGGTGGACATCTTTCTAATGCGGCAACACAGATTAAAGATGTTACTATTGAAGAAGCAAAACAAAAATTGCTTGATGCAATTGATGAATATGAAAAAGAAAATGATTAGGAAGGACAAATATGAAAGTTATTTTTACTCAAGATGTTAGAGGTCGAGGTAAGCGTGGACAAGTTAAGGACGTACCTGATGGATACGCACAAAATTACTTGATTAAGCGAGGCTTGGCTAAAGAAGCTACTAAAGGTAACATGAATACCTTGAAGCGTGTAGAAGCTAATGAAAAGGCTGCTTATGAAGCAGAAAAGGCCGAAGCAGAAAAGATCAAGGCAGAACTTGAAAAAGACGATACCGTTGTTAACTTCAAATCTAAGGCTGGTACTGACTCACGTTTGTTTGGTTCAATCTCAAGTAAGAAGATTGTGGAAGGCCTTGAAAAGCAATACGGTATCAAGGTTGATAAACGCAAGCTTAACTTGCCAGAACCAATTAAGACTTTGGGCTATACTAATGTTCATGCCAAATTATTTAAGGGTGTAGAAGCTACTATTCGCGTTCACGTTACTGAACAAGACTAATAAAAAGTGGTTGTGATTGATGGATAATATCGTTTCTCAACAAATTCCGCATGATCGCGATGCCGAAAGGGCAGTTCTGGGTGCGATTTTTATCGATCCTGAAGCCATTGCGGATGCTAGTGCGGTAGTTCAGCCTGAAGATTTCTATGAGCGGGCTAATCAAATTGTCTTTCAAGCGATGTTGGACTTGTCTGATCGCGGGGATGCAATTGATACGCTGACCTTGCAGGATGAATTAAACAAAAGAAATCAGTTAGAAGATATTGGTGGTATCGGTTATGTTTCTGAATTAGCGATGGCCACACCGACAGCAGCGCATGTTACCTATTATGCCAAAATTGTGCATAGGAAGGCGCTGCTTCGTCGTTTAATCTCTGCTAGTCAGAAGATTATCTCTAATGCAATCGATGGCTCTGACGATGTAACAGACATTCTAGATGACGCTGAAAGTGAAATTATGAATGTTTCGTCAGAGAATAGCACAGGCGGCTTTAGGACCATTAAAGAGATCGTTAATTCAGCGATTAATGATATTAATAATATTCCGGATGACGGAAATATGGTTACTGGCTTGCCGACTGGTTTTGCGGAATTAGATAAGATGACAACTGGTTTTCACGATGATGAATTGATCATTGTAGCTGCTCGTCCTGGTGTGGGTAAGACTTCATTTGCCTTAAATATTGCGCAAAATGTAGGGCTACACACTGAAAAAAGTGTAGCTATGTTCTCACTAGAAATGAGTGGAGAGCAACTGGTTCAGAGAATGTTAGCTTCTGAAGGACTGATTAATTCACAGCACTTGAGAACTGGCCAGCTTGATGAAGAAGAATGGCGTAAATTGGTAGTGGCTTCTGGGTCACTAGCAGGTGCGCAAATCTTTATCGATGATACGCCCGGAATCAAGATGAGTGAAATTCGTGCTAAATCACGGCGATTAGCTAAGGAAAAGGGCAATCTTGGTCTTATTGTAATTGACTACTTGCAGCTGATTGAAGGGCCACGCAGTGAATCACGGCAACAAGAAGTTTCTGCTATTTCAAGACAGTTAAAAAAGCTAGCTAAAGAGTTGCACGTGCCTGTTATTGCCCTTTCGCAGTTATCACGGTCAGTTGAACAAAGACAAGATAAACGGCCTGTATTATCTGATATTCGTGAATCTGGGTCAATTGAACAGGATGCCGACATTGTTTCTTTCTTATATCGAGATGATTATTATCGCGATGAGCCTAAAGATGGCGAAAGTAGTGGCAGTCAAGATGAAGTTGGCGCAGAAGACGATAACGGTGAAGTAGAAGTCATTATTGAAAAGAACCGTTCTGGTAGTCGGGGGACAGTTAAATTAATGTTCTCTAAGCCGTTTAACCGGTTTTCAAATTTGGATTATGCGCATGATCCTAATGGTAATTAGAAAAAGCACTCGATGAGTGCTTTTTCTATGTTTGAATATAATACGAATAATATTTACATTTATAATGGAAATTGTTTATATTTGGCGTTGAAATGATACCATAAGTTTGCTATAACTATTACTGAAAAGAGTAATAACGAATATACTCATGGAGGAATAGCAAATTTATGAAATTTAAGAAGATTTTGCTTGGTGCATGTGCAGTTTTAGCAGCTGTGTCATTAGCAGCCTGCTCAAATAGTAAGAAGAGTTCATCTTCATCGAATGAACCTAAGGAATTGAACGTTGAATTTGTACCAAGTACCCAAGCAAATAAGATGGAAGCTAAGGCAAAGCCTTTAGGCACATTATTGCAGAAGCAATTACACATTCCAGTTCATGTAACAGTTTCTACTGACTATAGTGGTTTAGTTGAAGCAATGTCATCTAAGAAAGTGGATGTTGGTTTTATGCCGCCATATTCTTACATATTAGCTCATAAAAAGGGAATTGCTGATGTTTTATTGCAAGCCGAACGTTACGGCTATGATGAACCATCCGGTAAGATGAATCATACCTTAATGCATAAGTATCGTGGTATGATCGTGGTTAAGAAGGGCTCAAAGATCAAATCTTGGAAAGACTTAAAGGGTAAAAAGATTGCGATTGGCGATCCTAGTTCTTCATCGGGCTATGTTTATCCAGTTGCGGAACTTTACAAAAAGGGTTTGAATGTAACCAAGGACTGCAAATTAGTTAATGTTAAGGGTGACGATCAAGAAGTGTTATCCGTTTTGAATGGGGATGTTGATGCCGCATTCGTCTTCTCAGATGCACGTAATATTGCCGCTAAGGATGACAAGAAAGCAATGACCGATGTTGTGCCAATCTACTTTACCAAGTGGATTCCAAACGATACTATTGCGGTTAGAAAAGATATGCCTAAAAAATTCAGAGTTAAGTTAGCTAAGGCTTTCAAGAATATTGCTAAGTCTAAGAAGGGTAAGCAAATTATCGAAAGCATTTATAACCATTATGGTTACGTTGAAGCTAAGGATTCCGACTTTGATGGCTTACGTCAATACCAAAAGATCGTTAACAAAGCTACTGGTGGCAGTAACTAAAATAGAATAATTTAATTGAAAGGGCTCACCATTACGGGTGAGTTCTTTTTGTTTCTATATAATATATCAGTTAAAATAGACATAAAAGAAATGAAGAAAGAAGAAAAATATGAAAATTGCGGTTTTGACTGATAGCTCGGCTTATTTGACTAAAGAGCAACAAGAAAAATATCAGATTGATGTTCTGCCTATCCCGATTATTTGGGGGAAGAAAGTTTACCATGATTTAGTTGATATTGGCTATGAAGAGTTTTATCAAAAATTAAGTGAAGAAAAAGAATTACCAACAACTTCTCAACCTTCAATCGGTGACTTAAAAGAAAAAATTAATGAATATGTTGAGCAGGGATATACAGATGTGATTGTGATTACTCTTTCAAGTGGTATCTCCAGCTATTTTTCAACGGTTCAAAGTGTTACTGCAGAGGAAGATCGTATCAAGGTTCATCCATTTGATAGTAAGATTACTTGTGCAGGTGAAGCAGATTATGCCATGCTAGCAGGGCGACTAGTGCAGGCAGGAGCCAATATTGATTTAATTATGCATGATCTCAAGGACTTGCAAAAAACAATGGATGTGCGCTTCATGGTGGACGATTTGAGCCATTTAAAGCGGACTGGACGTTTATCTAATGCGGCTAGCTTTGTTGGTACGTTGTTCAAGATTAAGCCGATTTTATCGATGGATGTGCAAAATGAAGGCCATATTTCAGCGATTGCGAAAGAGCGTCAATATAAACGTGCATACAAGCATGTGCAAAATGATTTTGATAATTTGACTAAAAATATGCCGTATAAGATTCAGGACACAATTTTTGATTCACTTGATCCTGAGAAAAAGCAAGAGTGGCTGGAAGATTACCAAGCAAAGTTTCCTAAGTATAAGTTCGATACCAGCATTATCGGACCAGTTGTTGGCGTGCACGTGGGACAAGGAACAATGTCGATGATTTGGTGCCGCGATTTGGATACTTATTTTGATGAAAATGGGCGACCAATTGAAGGAATTGAGTCAAAAGTGGTTGAAGATCCAGCGTAAATCAACAAAAATAATTACATACATATGAAAGCCTTTACACATAAAGGCTTTTTTCTTTATAATATTAGCAGCATAAAAACTTTTTAGAGATAAATTTACAGAAAAGGATGAGAATATGTCAGAGAAGAAATATGTTGGTAGTATCGAAGCAGGCGGTACTAAATTTATCGTAGCTGTGCAAGATGTAGAAACGGGTGAAGAGGTTGCTCGTGACCGAATTCCTACCACAACTAATAAGGAAACCCTTGAAAAGACAGCTGAATTCTTTAAAAAGCATCCCGTTGATGCTTTAGGTATTGGTACTTTTGGTCCGATCGATATTAACCCCAACTCTCGTACTTACGGCTATATTTTGGATACGCCAAAGCCAGGTTGGTCAGGAACTAATGTGAAGGGCTTCTTTGAAAGAGAATTAGGTATTCCAGTTGCCATGACGACTGACGTTAACGCATCATGTTATGGTGAATATGTTGCTCGCGGTCGCGATGATTCTAAGAGCTACTTCTATGCAACAGTTGGTACTGGCGTTGGAGCTGGAATTGTGCAAGCGGGTAAGTTGCTCGGTTTGAATAACCATCCAGAAATGGGGCACATGTTGGTTCGTCGTTATCCTGGTGATGATTATGAAGGCCATTGCCCATTCCATAATGATGCTTGTGTTGAAGGCATGTCTGCCGGTCCAAGTCTTGAGGGCAGAACTGGTATCCCTGGTGAAAAATTGTCTCGCGATAACAAGGTCTTCACTTATTCTGCATATTACATTGCTCAAATGCTCTTCAATGTTTATATGGCTGCTCGTCCAGATGTAATGATTGTTGGCGGTTCAGTTTTAAATGAAGATGATTTGGTTAAGGTAAGAAAGTTCTTTGATGAATTTAACAACAATTACATTGCCACACCCGATTTGAATGAATTAATTGTGCGTCCTGCTGTGGCTCACAACGGGTCTGCAACTCTTGGCGATTTTGAATTAGCTAAGAATTTGCTCAAATAAAAAAGCATAGATAAATTGAATAAGCAATAAAAAGGCTCAACTCGTTAAGAAAGACGTAAGGCGAGCCTTTTTTGACGTAATTTGACCTAAATGCGAGTAATATTAATTCTAGAAACGTAACCGGTTTATTAAGAAAGGAGCCCAACTATGAACAAATCAGATAGTGGCTTAAAAGACAAAGTTATCGGTAAAGTGAAAGAAGTCGAAGGTAAAATTACCGGCGATAAATCACGCGAAGTCCAAGGAAAAGCTCAACAAGCCAAGGGCAAAATTAAGGACAAAGCCAAAAAATTAAAGGATGATCTGGAAAAAGACCATCAAATAGACGAAGATTGTTAAAGACTCAGGTCGACTAGCAATAGCTAAATAGAAAGCAAATAGGTGATCCTATGTTATCATGGATCTGGGTTTTAATCGTTGGCGCTATAATAGGTCTAATAGCTGGTTTCATAACCGGCAAGGGTGGATCAATGGGATTTATAGCTAATTTAATAGCAGGGCTGGTTGGTTCAACCTTAGGCCAAGCAATCTTTGGTTCGTGGGGGCCGCAAATGGCTGGGATGGCAATCGTACCATCAATATTGGGAGCAGTCATCTTGGTACTAGTGGTTTCCTTTGTACTAGGGATGCTTAGAAGAACTGAATAAAAATAGAATAAGAGAAAAAAGACATGCTTAGCATGTCTTTTTTTGTGTTTCATGTGAAACTATTTTAGCTTTTTTCGTTCATTTTCTTTCTCAGCTAAAAAACGTTGCTTAATTTCTTCAGGCAAAAGACTAGGGACCGTTTTGTCATAAAATTCAAAGAATATGGGTGCCTTGTTAGAGTCATTGCTCTTGGGATATAAGGCAAAGTCACTTTCGCTAAACGGTAAGCTGATATTACCACGTAAAGCATTGATAATCTCACCGAACATATGCAAAACATAACGGCGCGTCTCAGGCTCTAATGACATGATTACGCGACTGAAACGGACAGTGCCTAATAATTTATTGGCTGTAATCTGGAACACATCGGTAATGTTCAATTCATCAAAAGCTTGAAAGAGGGCATCCCAGAGTTCGCCGCGTTGTTTTTCAGGAATGCTGTGATTGAAATCGATGAGCGAGTGGCGCAATGAGCGAGCACCTGAAGTTAAACTTTCAGCTAAAACAAAACTGTCACGCCCCACGGCCCAGCGGCGAGGATCATGTTGTTGGACCATCGGTGCAGTGCTTTTGACGATTAAAACGTGTTCAGGATGATCAAGCATGGTGCCAATGATTGAAGCTTCTGGGAGGTAGGTCTTCATCTTGGGTAATGCACGTACAAAGCCAGGTGCTTTCCAGACCTGGCGGAAAAAGCCGGGGCCGTCAAAGCTAAAGGCTTTGATAATGCGGTCTTGCAATTTTGGCTCGGCTACGCTTAAAGCATATTCAGCGTAATTGCCGCCCTTAGAATGCCCTGCTAAATAAATTTTGTCATGGGGAAAGGCGGCAGCCATTTCTTTGAGATAATTGGCAGCAACATCTTGACCATAAACTTTGGGCATGTAGTTCATATTCATGTCTTCGTTCCAGCCGATGATTGAGTTGTCGGTTCCGCGGTAAACGATGATAATTGTATTATCGGTTAGGCGAAAAGTAGCCGCGGTAAATTGAAGTGGATAAGGATCCTTTTCCAGCCGATTGGTCCAATTAAGGATTTTGATGTCGCCTAGACGAGGTGATTTAGGTAAAAGAAGAATTTGATCGCCAGCTAAATCTTTCATTTGTACTTGAAATGAAGGAAGGACGTGTAATTTTTCTGCGACTTCACTTAAGGTATGTTCCTTAGCAGATTTGTCGACGGGTAAGTAGATGATTGAGGCGAAGAGGGATGCGTCCACGCTATTAAAAGGCCGTTCTTTAAAAGAAAGATCTCCCCGCCAACGTAAATAATCAAGTGTTCCAGCCATAATCTCATCCTTTCATTAATTAGGCAATATTACTATTTTACTAAATTGTCGCGCCAAAATAAAAATCTCAAGCTAATGCTTGAGATTTAAAATGATTTTACATACCACCACGGGTATAACTAATACGGGTAATATCAGGATATTTACGTAGATTCATGACAATAGAATTCTCATCCATTTTATTATTAATGATTCCGTCAACGTAGAAAACAATGTGGTCATCACTCACGTCGAGAATTTTAACAGTAACATTTTCGACGTGATTATCTGCTAGTTCTTGCCTGATTTTAGATAAAATATGATGCTGATTAATAGCCACAATTTGAATATTAAAACGAACATGTGGCGTTATTTTGTTGATAATGACATCATCGTGAAAGATCATTTGAATGATAAACAATAGGGCGGTTGATAGGATACCGATGAAATACATGCCAGCACCAACAGCCATCCCGATGGCGGCAGTTGCCCAAACTCCAGCGGCAGTAGTTAAGCCTGAGACCTGTTCTTTTCTAACTAGGATTGTACCCGCACCAATGAAGGAAATTCCTGTAACGATCTGGGCCGCAATTCTTGATGGATCTAGTGCAATGTCATGCATGCTTAATAGATCGGTAAATCCATATTTAGATACGATCATGAATAAAGCAGAAGCAATCGCAACTACGATATGAGTTCTCACACCCGCGCTTTTTCTCTGAATCGCCCGCTCATAGCCGATTAATGCGCCACAAAAAGCTGCGACAACAATTCTAAGTAGCCAATCTAATTCGGTTGTAATTGGAGCTAAAGTTTGCATTATTTAGTCCTCATCCTTTGTATAATCAACAATTATTATCATTTCTATTTTAACGTAAATGCAGAAAAATTATAGTCTGGGGAATTTTTTTGAACTTTTTTCAAAAAAAGACTTGCACAGTTTCCATCTATATGGTTTAATAAATACTGTTGTCGGGTAAGACAACGAAGAGTTGCTGACTTAGCTCAGTTGGCAGAGCACCTCACTAGTAATGAGGAGGTCGGAGGTTCGAACCCTCTAGTCAGCATTAGAAAGATTCATTTTTAATGATTAACCTTTATTTATCAACGTTTTACGAAGATAAGTTAAGGTTAATTTTTTTGTATAAAGAAAAATAATGCACATAATCTGCACACGTTTTAGAGTGTGTGCATTGAATGAACTCAGAGCGTAGAATAAAGGTTATAATGACGGGCTTTAAGCCCGTTTTTTTGTGTGCACAGCATGAACACGGAGTATAATTAAATTAATTAGAAACAATGAAGATTAAATAGGTGAAAAAATGAGTTATACGATTTATACCAAAGGAATAACTAGTAATTTCTTCGATAAAGATGGATATAAAATTGGTTTTTGGTGTTATTACTTACGTACTGAAAATACTACTGAATTAAAGTGTAAAGTAGTTAAAAGTGAAGATGCTAAAAAATTAACTGCTCCAAGAATGCAATTAAAATCAATAATTGAAGCTTTAAAGTTTTGTGAGAATGATAGTTTCGTAGATTCTATAAAGTTATATACTAACAATCAACAATATTTTAAACAGTGTTTTGAAAATGAAAAAAGCCGAAAGAAAAATAAAGATCTTTGGGCTCAAATAAATAAACTGAAACTGGATAAGGGCTTAATTATTTTCCCTGAGGATAAAGATAATGCTGTTAAGCAAAGTCGTGGAATGAAGATACTAGAAGCCGCTATAAGGGATACACAGGCTCATAATAATGACTGGGAGGAACATACCGCCCATCCTAGTTTAAACAAGGAAATGGAAGATTAGATAGGAAGAAGAGCAACTTACGTTGCTCTTCTTTGTTTCGGATAAATATTAACTATATCCTTTGTGTGGCACCAAAATTATATTTGCTTAACAATGGATTATCAAGTTCTTTTAACTGATCTGATGATATTAATTGAAGAAAGCACGTTGAAGCTCGTTGATTTTGGACTTTTTCAACGAGCTAAACATTTTTAAACACGCCATTCGAGAGACAGGCAAGGCGGGCTTGCCCGCCGCAGGCTGGGTCTCGTGTATACGTGTGCTGGAGTTTTGCGAGATTTACGAGATTTACGTGGAACGTTGAGATATTCGTTAGCAAAGTGTTAGTCCATAAAAGCCTAATCCGATTGTAATAGCAAACATTAATAGCGAACCTATAGTGGCCCATCTAAGTTTAATTTTATTACGCTCGTATTTTTGTTGATAATTTTCTTTGGTTAAACTCATCACATATCCCATCCAGCAATAAGTAATAATTGCACATAAAACTAAAAGTAATAAATCTATCCATGTAATAATTTCAACCATTTTTATTTTCCTTTCTAAATAATACAAAAAGACAAGTTAGCTTTAATGAAAATTACCCGGAAATCTCCCTATTTTAATAGGGAGATGGATAGGGCTTACTTAGTAGCCTCTACAAAGTAAATCAGTAATAAAAATTACTGTGTGTGTCCTTCGCCAATGTTATCCGGCAGTTCAACCTTTCGACTGCTTAAAGAAACTTTAAGTGCTGATACAATCACTAAGCCTACCAATCAGCTTTGTTTAGATTGTATCCGTAGAGCCTGGAATTAGGACGGCGTTCCAGGGTACCTATCTAAATTATTAACTAAGCATCAGTGTTACCTGCTGTAGCATGACTAATAATTCATTTGTCGGTAACGTAGTAACTTAATACTTAGGCTAATCAACCTGGCTCATAGATAATATGTTATCTACAAGCCACGGACTTTAGTCCGTGGTAGTTGACAATAATAACTATAATACTATTCTTTTGGATTTTTATTTTCATTACTCCGATCATGATATTGTTTCAAATATTTATTCGCAAGAATTATCATTACAAAAAGTATCACAATAGATAACATATGTGACATGTCATGAATTGGTGTATGACTAATATTAAAAAGTTTGGCATAAGCACTATTTGTTTCTGATAAATATAATAAGAAGAAACTAGGTGCTAAAACAATTGCTTCAGCTATTGCTAAACTCAAATATTTTAGCATTGTAGGTGTGGATTTAGGACTAAATATAACTTTTTCCCAGATACAAGTGATAAAGAGACTGAGATTTTCACTTAATAAAATGATCGTTTGAAGATCGGAAAATGATAATTTTAGCATAAAACTTTACACTCTTTCTATAATTGTATGTTTTTATAAAATTAAAAAGACAAGTTAGATTAACTCTAGCTTGTCTTTTTAATTTACATGGAGACTGTAAAATAGTTTGTGTAAGGATGAATGATTCCTTAAATTTATTTCTTTAAACATTAGAAAAAGGAGTTCCTTTCTCGTATGATTGGTTTGAACAAAAAAAACATACAGAAAGAAGAACTCCTTCATGAATGATTTTACCAAAGATTTTGCTCAAGCTCTATTCAATCCAGACAAAATAAATGATTTATTGCGCAAAGAGCTACAACAGGCTGTTAATGACTTGCTAGAAGCTGAGTTGACTGCCTTTCTGGGCTATGATCCCTATGCCAGAAATGGCTGGAATAC